>JAICKD010000337.1 GCA_025928125.1 Ktedonobacterales bacterium | reverse complement strand
TTCTGGGCGCGTACCTCATTGGTTCGATCCCATTTTCTCAGATCATCACAAAACTGCGCACCGGGCTCAAACTCTATGAGGTGGGCGAAGGCAACGTCGGCAGCCGCAACGTCTGGCACGTCGTCGGCCCACAGTGGGGTATCCTGGCGCTCCTCCTCGATTGCCTGAAAGGCCTCCTGGTCTACTGGGCAGCCACCGCCCTGGTTCCAGCCGCGAGCGCGCTCCTCGCCGGAGTGGCGGTTGTGCTTGGTCACCAGTTCTCCATCTTCCTGCGCGGGCGCGGCGGCAAGGGGCTGGCCCCGGCGCTCGGCGTCGTCCTGGCGATCTCGCCGCTCTCGACCCTCTGCGCGATGCTCATCCTGGGGCTGGCTTTCCTGATTACCCGCGATTTCAACCCGAGTGTGACGGTGGCGATTGTCGCGATCATCCTGCTTCCCCTGCTCTTCCGCCAGCCACTCTGGGTTCCCGCGTACACCCTTGTCCTGGCCTTGCTTGCCGCGCTGAAAAAGTGGCTCGACCACGCCCACGACTCGCGCGTCTGGAGCAGCCATCCCTGGCAGGGAGGGGCAAATCCCGGCTGGTCGCCTCCGGCGAATCAATCGCCGAATCAGCCGGGCGACGACACATCCGCGCCGAACGCTCACCCGCGCTAACGGACGTCGGCCATCTTGTGTCGCGCTTATGCCTCATGCTCCGGGATTTTTCAGTCGGGGGATACATGCTCATCTATCAGGCGCTTATCACCGCCATTCTGGCGGCGCTCCTGCTTAACACCATCATTAACCTGCGCCTGCTCAGCGCGCCGAAGACCTCGTTAGCCTTGGACGAAACGGATGAAGCGCCGCTCGTCTCCATCCTCGTACCCGCGCGCAACGAGGAACGCTCGATTGCGCAGTGTGTCGAATCGCTCGCCCAACAGGACTATCCACGCTGTGAAATCATCGTGCTCGACGACCAGAGCGAGGACCAGACGGCGGCCATCGTCGAAGACCTGGCGCGACGCTATCCCAATGTGCGGCTGCTCCATGGCGGAGAGCTTCCGCCGAACTGGCACGGCAAGGCCAACGCCTGCGCGCAGCTGGCCAAGGCGGCGAGCGGCGAGTGGCTGCTCTTTGTGGATGCCGACGCCGTGCTGGCGCCGCGATGTGTCTCGGTCACGCTGCGTCAGGCGCGCGAGCGACGCGCCGACCTGCTGACGATGATCCCGACGACCCTCGTCGGCAGTTTCGGCGAGGCATTGCTCTTGCCGATCATCCCCATGACCTTTGCCGCGTTTTTGCCGCTGGGCCTGGTGACCCATCATCCGTCGCCCCTATTCGCTGGGGCGCTGGGGCAGTTTCTGCTCTTTCGCCGCGACGCCTACCTGCGTATCGGCGGTCACGCCGCAGTGCGCACCGATATCGTCGAAGATATCCAGTTGAGCCGACTTGTCAAACGCCATGGTGGGCGGCTCGTCTGGATTGATGGCACGGCCCTGATGCGCGTGCGGATGTATCACAGCTTCGCGGAGGCCTGGCGTGGCATCACCAAGAGCGCCTTTGCCGCGATCAATTATTCGCTCCCCATTCTCCTACCCGGCGTCGTCGCCTGCGTCGCGCTGTTCTGCGGACCATATATTTTTCTGGCCCTTGGGCTGATCCACTATCCAACCGCTGGCCCGTTGCTCTGGTTGCCACTGCTCCAGATCGCCTGCCTCTGGCTAACCCATCTGCTGGTGATGCGACGTTTCCATCTGCCGCTTGCTCTGGTATTCCTTCAGGCGGGAACGATGCTGGCCATCATCCTGACCACGCTGCACGCCGCAATCCAGACCGAGTTCGGCGCGGGAATTGTCTGGAAGGGGCGGACCTATCAATTCGGCACGGCGCGCGAGGGGTATACGCCGGGCGCACTGTGGGGAGCCGGGTTGGCGCGCGTGCGGCTGCTCATCGCGGTCATGCTGCTCCTATCGTGGGGAACCGGCGCGCGGCTGGAAATCGCGGCGGCGCTGCTGCTCCTGGCATGGACCACCGCGCTGCTGGAATTCGTGGCCAGAAAGGGCGCCACGAGCCGCTGGACCATCGCGGCGGATCTGGCGGTTGGTCTCACCTGCCTGGGATACCTTCAACTCAGCGGGGCGTTCTCGGTCTGGCTGACGCTGCTCAGCGTAGTGATCATCGCACTCTGCGTGCGCTGGTTTTCCTGGCAGATTGTCGCGACGATGGCCTCGGCGCTGCTGGGCGGAATCTTGTTCATCACCGCGCAGATGCGCGCGCCCAACGAGCTTCTAACGGGCTGGTTCGTGCTGATCGCGCTCGCCGTGGCGAGTCATTCGTTCTTCCAGGTCATCATCCCCTGGCTCCATCGCGTCCGTTCCTCGTAGTCTTTTCTCACCTGAATTAGCATGTCCGCCACGGTGTCTGGCGTGTGCTATACTCCATTCCGTGCCAGGCGTCATTCTCATTCAGAGAGCATACGATCATGGCTACCAGGAATCACGCTACCGCGCAGACCCCACGAATTGCTGACCGGCTGGTCGCAGCCCGGCGCGGACGCTTTGTTGGACGCTCGGATGAACTCGAGTTGTTCTGCTCCGCGGTCCAGACAGCCGAGCCGCCTTTTGCCGTGCTCTACGTCTACGGCCCCGGCGGCATCGGCAAGACCACTCTGCTCCACGAATACGCCCGACGCGCCGCAACCGGCGAAAAGGTCGTCGTGCAGATGGATGGGCGGAATATCGACCCAACGCCAACGGGCTTCCTGTTCGCCCTGAGCCAGTGCCTGGAGCTTGAGGATGTTGGGCTGGCGCATGTCATCGCGAACTGGCCATCGACTGGCGTGCTCCTGATCGATCGCTATGAGATCCTGACCGCGCTCGATGGCTGGCTACGCGAGACGTTTCTGCCGCAGCTGCCAGCGCAGAGCGTCGTGGTCATCGCCAGCCGCAACCCGCCCACGTCGCCCTGGCGTACCGATATTGACTGGGCAGAGCTGACGCGCATCGCGCCGCTTCGCGATCTGCGCCCGGACGAATGCCAGGCCTATCTCACCATGCGCGGCATCCCCGATGATCTGCACGCCGACATTCTGGCATTTACCCGTGGGCATCCCCTCGCGCTCTCGCTCGTCGCCGATGTGCTGGGCCGTGGGGGGAAGTTGCCGTCGCGCGCGTCACTCTACGAACCCGAGCCAGATGTCGTGCGGGTGCTGTTGGAGCGCCTCGTGCAGGACGTGCCGAGCGCCGATCATCGCCTGGCGCTGGACATCTGCGTGCGCATGTGGGCGACCACCGAGACGTTGCTAGGCGATATGCTCGATGAATCCAGCGCCGTAGATGCGCATACGCTCTTCGAGTGGCTGCGCCAGCTTCCCTTCATCGAAGACGGACCCTTTGGCCTCTTTCCCCACGATCTCGCGCGCGAGGTGCTGGATGCCGACTGGCGCTGGCGCAATCCCGAGAGCTTCCGCAGTCTCACCCATCGCCTGTTTGCCGCCCACTACGCCAGATTCGTCCAGGCGCGTGGCATAGAGCAACAGCGCATCTGGTTCTACCTGCTCTATCTGTGTCGGCACAGCCCCATCTATCGCCCATATTATGAATGGTCGGCGCTGGGCAGCGCCTATGCCGAAGTCGCCTCGGCCCGTGACCATCCGACCATCCTGGCGATGATCGAACGCCATCAGGGTGAGGTCTCGGCGAAGATCGCGGCGTACTGGCTCGAGCGCCAGCCGCAGGCATTTCGCATGCTCCGCAACGTGGGCGGCGACGTGTTCGGCCTCTTTGCCCATCTCCTTCTGAGACAGCCCAGCCCAGAAGATATCGCGACCGATCCAGCGATGCAGTCGGCGGTAGATTTCATTGCGTGTCACGGCCCATTGCGGCAGGACGAAGAAATCCTCTACGCGCGTTTCTGGATGACCACTGAAGGTTTCCAGGGTGTCTCGCCAGCATTTAATCTCGCGGCGATCAATACCACCATCGACCTGATTACGCATCCCAAGCTGGCCTGGAATTTCATCCCCCTATTCGACCCGGATTTCATCGAACCCCATTTTACCGCCGTCCATTTCTGGCGCTCGCCGGATGCTGACTTCGTGACTGATGGACACCGCTTCGGCGTCTTTACGCACGATTGGCGCGTGGAGCCAGCCATGGATTGGCTCAATATCAAAGCGAGCCTGGCCGCCGACCCGAATCTCACCACACAACAGCCGACGACCTTCTCTCATGCGCCATCGTTGCTCGTGCTCTCGCGGCCAGAATTCGGTGACGCGGTGCGCCGGGCGCTGCGCGACTTTACCCACACCAACGAGCTAGCGGCGAATCCGCTGACGCAGTCACGGTTGGTCGCTGACGAAGCCCGGCAAGGCACCTCGCCTGAAGCGTTGCGGGCGCTCATCCTCGAAGCGGTGGCCAACCTCACCGCGAACCCGAAGGAGATCAAGTTTCACCGCGCCATCTGGCATACCTACATTGAGCCAGCGCCGACGCAGGAGCGGGCCGCGGAACTGCTCGGCCTCCCCTTCAATACCTATCGCTATCACCTCGCCAACGGCATCGAGCGCATCACCGACTGGCTCTGGCAGCGCGAGCTTAACAGCGCCAGTAACTGACACCTTACGCGCCACCTCCTCACTCCTAACGCTTTTCGGCACGAATTCGGCGCCGATTCGGCAGCGCTTCGGCTGTCTATCCAGCACCATCTCCCAGTAGGCTAGTCCCATCAGCACTGAACGCGATAGTTCAGCGAGAGGGGGATAGCCATGACGAGGATTGGGATTATTGGCGCGGGGATCGCTGGCTTACAGCTTGGCCTCTTCCTGCGACA
>JAICKD010000664.1 GCA_025928125.1 Ktedonobacterales bacterium | reverse complement strand
TTCTTTGCCCAATCCGTCGTACGATCTAGATCGTCTTCCCAGAGATACGCGCCGTCACCGAGCCAGTCATAACCATTGCGACTTGGCGCAAAGCCGTTCCCCAGAATCGAGGCTCTGTTGCTTCGAGAGGTCGCATGAAACCCAATGGAAGACCGGATACCGCGTGCTGTAAGTTGTTGTCTGTAGGAAGAAACCTGCTCAATAGAAATGATACGATACTTTGTTGCCATAGCCGAACTCAATAATCCTCTTCTCATGCTGGCCCATATTGGGCAGCGCTCCATACACTCTAGCAATGACACACTAACGTTTCAGACTGTACCCTGAGATATATCGGTCAATGCGTCTGACGTAGCCACTTGCCGACTGATGAGCAAGTATAGCATCTTTAATGCAGCTATTCTACCCTGTCGATAAAGAGACGTTCTCGCGGGCATTCTGTATTCCGTGTTGGAGATATTGCCAGGCAAGCACAATAGAGCGATCACCGAGCAGGCGCGAAAGCAACCGCTCACCTGAGGGTAAGACTTGCGCTAGCTCTTGAGCCAGGCGCCGGACTAGCCCCACAAATACCCACTGTGCGCGGCGACAACGGCCAGTCCGCGCCTCTATGCTGCACTGGGGGACACAATGACTGCAGCGGAGCGAGGGCTAGCGATTGCTGAGGAGGCAGATATGCATATCGAGCTGGGCGCACATGTCCTGACGCAGGACGGGAAAACGGCGGGCAAAGTCAGCAAGCTGATTGTGGATACCAGCAAGGGGATGCTGGACTCGTTCGTGGTGCATACACAGTGGATGGGCAACGATCTGACGGTCCCAATTGGCAAGGTCGAGCGGGTGGATGCCGATGAGACGATCCACCTGGCCATCGCCGAAGAGCAATTCCTTCAGTTGCCGCAGTATTTCATCGAGAAGTTTGTCACCAACAGCGCCGCTCCGGGCATGGAGGATTACGATGGCGCCAGCCGTGGTATGATGCCGCTCTCCACGCCGGGCCTGAGTGGCTCAACCCCCGTCGGGCAGGAGTGGACGCCTGGAAGCGGCCCCTTCATTGGCTACGTCGATATGTCTTCCAGCGTGGTCACGGAGCAAAGCAGTCTCTCTGAGAACGAGTTCAGCATCTCGAAAGGCACCAAGGTGCTGGCGGGTGACGGGAGCCATGTCGGCCATGTCCACGAGTTGAGTGTGACGGACGAGGGGAAGCTGCGCGGCATCGTGGTAATCTCTGGGCATATCCTGAAGCACCAGCACTTCATCCCCATCGAGGATGTGGACGATGCCGATGCTAGCGCCGTCTATCTTCGGATGTCGGTCGCGGACTTCCAGCGCCTGGCGCAGACGGATTCGCCGGAGGCAGCGGAGGACGCGCAGCCATAGAGCCCGGGTGCGGCGCGGAGGTGGTGGTGGAGGAGAGCGGGACCGGAGAGCGCGAATCATAGATCACATAGGTGTCGGCGAGCTTGTCGTGCCAGCACTGGCGCTGATCGTCCACCAGCACCCAGAGGAAACCCAGGCCGAGCGGAATAGCCGAGAGCCAGTAGCCCAGGTAGCGCAGCAGCGCGCGCCCGATGGTCAGTCGCTTGCCGTTCGTCCGCGCGATGCGCACGCCCATGAGCAGCTTTCCTGGCGTCTGGCCAAGCAACACCCAGAAGACGACCGGATAACCCACAGCGACTACGATACCGATGAGCGCGATCACCACGACGACGATCTCGCGGAACGGGCTGGACTGCACAACCCGCTGCCCAATCAGCCCATACAGCGTGAAGAAGCCCAGCAACGCCTGCAAGAGTGCGACAGCCGCCAGCACGGCCACACTCATCACGACGATATCGACCACGAAGGCGATGGCGCGGCTGATGAAGCCCGCGTGCGCGTGTGATGTATGAATCGGCGCGTGAATTGCTATCCTGTCCATCGTGTTTTCCGTGTTCACCTGGATTGCCGGGTGAGGGGCGTATCCGTCTCTGCCGTCGCCGGGAGCGTGCTGGATGTCTCTGGCGATGGGATAGCCGCCGGTTGCGCGGCGTTCTCGCTTGCCTGGCGATGCAGCAGACCCCGCGCTATCCGCTCGATCCACATATCCGCCGTCGCCGTCCGCTCGCGCACCTCATCCACGGCGGTCTCAGCCATGCTCAGACCCTGTTGCTCGATCAACTCGCGGACCTCAGGGTTCCGCGCCATATAATCCAGCAGCTCGTCGATCACGCTGACCACAGCCTCCTGCGCCATGTCTCGGCTCTGTTGCTCCTCCATTCGTCCCCGGTCCGCCCACCGGTCCACCGTCATCGTCGCGCGGTAGACCATCTCCTCGAAGCGCGCCCGCAACGGTTCGAGCGGCGTATAGCGCATGTCCGACATGACGGTTGCGTAGAAACGATTGGCCTCGTGTGAGGCGCGCGCGAGACGCCTGCGCATGGTGGAGAATCGCCGCCGCATGCGCGACTCCGTCTCGAACATCATCCCCATGAGCGTGTAGCGGAGCGCGTCGGATGGAGAGGCAGCCCGTGACGCGACCGCCTGGGTCGAGGCGGCGTCTGGAATGGCCTCCTGCCACCGCTCCAGCCGCAGCCGCAGCTCGCGCGCCCCCACGAACGCGCCACCCACCAGCAGACGCAGCAGCGCCGCGGCGGTGTCGAATCGCTCGTC
>JAICKD010000823.1 GCA_025928125.1 Ktedonobacterales bacterium | reverse complement strand
TGATGACATGGGCATGGGCGACACAGATACGACACTTAACGCGGTAAATATGACGGAAGACCGACCACGATCAGCGGCGGAGTCGCAGATTGCAGTGCCATCGCTCAATATCTTTCTGGGCAGCACCCCGGCGTACTCTGCTTTGGAGATGATGCGCTCGCTGGTTCATCTCTCGCCATCCGACCAGCGGAAAGTGGCGCTGGTCTTCCTCGATATCGACTCGCCCCCGGCGGAGATTCAGCAGTTCCGTCAGGAACATCTTGGCGTGCTGCGCGAGTTCGATCTGCGCATCTCGGTGGCGCATGGCGTCGTCTACGCCGATCAGTTGCCGCAGCCCATCGCGACGCATACCTACATCCCCACCAAAATCCCTGAGTCATTCGATAATGGCGCGGGTGGTATCCGCAATAACGGCCACGTCGCCGCCGCTACCGACCGCGCCAAGATCGATCAGCTGCTCGAAGAGGCGCTTTCCGCGATTGGCGCGCTGCCGCCGGAGCGTGGGGCGCGTCCGGTGAGCGAGGTGCAGGTGAACATCGTCGCCTTCCTGGGTGGCGGCACCGGCAGCGGCATCCTGCCCGACATCGCCGTGATGGCCCGACACCGCATCTTGCAGCGGAACCTCAAGCATCGCCTGAATATCTTCTGCCTGCTGCCAGAGCATGTCCGCGAGGCGACGACCAACGATGTCAGCTGGCGCAAGAGCAACGCCACCGCGACCCTGATGGAGCTGATCGCGCTCAGTCTGGTGCGCGAGAAGGCGGGTGGCGCGCGCTACACCAAATATCTGGCGGAGACGCCCTATGAGGTACGCGGTGAGACGGTTGCCAACGAGGTCTATCTCTTCGGCAAGACCTCGATGGTCTCGGCGGAGGACGCAGCGCGCATCATCGGCCTCGATCTCTATATGCGCGTCACCAACAATTCGGGCGTCGGCTTCCTCGAACGCTCCAAAGCGGTTGACCGCCGCACGCTCGGCAACTTCGACCGCAACGGCCTGCCGACGATGTTCGGCACCACCTGTCCGCTGGAGGTCGCCTTCCCCGCCATCGAGACGGCCACGGCCTTTGCCCGGCTGACCGCATCGAAGGTGCTGCCGCTGCTGGCGCGCGACATGAGCGAGGCGCGCGGCCAACTGAGCGCGAGCGACCTGGATGAAGTGAAGGAATGGGACCGCGCCTTGCAGCCAGAGGATCCGCCGCCATTCAGTGACAAGAGCTTCCAGACGGCGGGCCGCGACCGGCTCGATCTGCTAGAGGCGCGGCTGAGCAAGCAGGCGCAGGAGGCGACCGACGAGATTGCCGAGCTGGCGGAGCAGAAGGAAGAGGAAGAGAAGAAGCGCATCTATAGCGCCGCGCTGGAGCCGCTCGGTGTCCAGATTGCCCGGCTGGAGACGCGCAAGCGCATCTATAGCGCCGCGCTGGCCCGCGTGCAGGACCAGAACGTCCCCAGCAAGGGCCGCCCCGACCGCCAGTTGCAGCGCAAACTGCTCCGGCCGCTGCCACTGCCCGGCGCCAAAGACCGCAACGTCGCCGCCGTCACCGATGACTTCAACCGTGTCCAGCGGCGCAATGTGCGCAACGAGTATCTGACGCGCAAGAAGCGCCTGCTGACCAAGCTACTCGAATATGTCAACGCTGAATTGCAGCACGTCAAGCGCTTCCAGGGTGATGTTGAGGTGGATCAGTCGGCGCGCGACCTGGAGAAGCTGGCCACCTCGTCGTCAGCGTGGCGCGGCGAACTGGACAACACCCATATTCACCGCCGCCACGTCTTCGACTTGCCCGGCATGGCCGGTATGAATACAGGCGGACTCTCGTCGCC
>JAICKD010000738.1 GCA_025928125.1 Ktedonobacterales bacterium | reverse complement strand
GCACAGGAGCGGCGCGGCCTGCGGCGAACCGGTGATCTGCGAGAGCAACTTCTGCTCGGAGGTAACCATCGTGGTCAGCTGTTGCAGGCGGTCATAGGTCGGCTTAAACGCGGTTAACGCAGCCACCTGGTCCTGCGCGAAGCCATCGACAAGGAAGTAGTCGCGGGTCGTCTTGGCGTTCTGGAAGGATGTCTGCGCCTGCTGGAATCGGCCCTGGTAGCCCGGCGCTTCGATATATTTCCCCGCGACCAGCGTGGCAAGGGAGGTCTGGAACAGATCAAGATCTTTCTGCGCGAGGGCGCGCGCCTGAGACGCGGGAGTTGCGATGATCGTCTGGACCTGCCCATTCAACCGGGTATATTGCTGGTTGGCGTGTTGCCAACTCGCCAGTGATCCATCGTTTGATTGGGTCACCTGCTGTTCCTGGTCGCGAATGGGTTGGAGCATTGAAGCAGGCGCGTTCAGGCGTGTTGTGGCGTCAGTCAGCGATGAGTCGAGAGTTGCCTTCGCATTGAGCGCATTCGATTGATTGATATGCGTGAAGAGGCCATACAATCCGTCGCCGAGAAGAACAAGAATGACGATAAGCCC
The DNA here is from genome assembly GCA_025928125.1 of Ktedonobacterales bacterium. Lineage (GTDB taxonomy): Bacteria > Chloroflexota > Ktedonobacteria > Ktedonobacterales > JADMIN01 > DAHUXT01. The sequence continues at coordinate 1,672 of JAICKD010000738.1, read as the reverse complement.
GACCGCCGTCACACCAATGTGCCATGCGCGCTGCGAGCGCGTCGGGGGCGAGAACCATTTTACGAACCGCTGCCACATATTTGCCGCCTACCTTAAACGGATGCCCTTTGGGCGCGTCCACATCACCAACACCACGCCACCAACAAAAATAGGGTATGAAATCCTTCAGTTCTCAAGCGCCTGTGGCGATGAGATTCTCTCTCTGCTACCTACGGCTCCAGGTGACACTGCCTTGAGTGAGTACTCCTGGAGAGCCGTGGGAGTCGAATGTCTGCCACAGGATCATGGTCTGCATAGTGGACAACGAGAATGTCTCTGTCCCTGTCACATCACTGGGAGATGAGACCCGCATCGCGCGTGGCCATCCTGGGAGCCAGCCTCATCCTCCCCCAAACATGCCCAAACATCCCAAGCCATCCGCTAAAAGTTGATCTCGTCCGCGAGAAAGCGCGTCCACATCAGTGTCACCCCCAGGCCGCCCATCAGGACGAAGAAGGCCATTGCGCCGCCGAAGCCTACCGTTTCTTCAGTGAAATTGAAAAAGAATACTAACGCCAGCCAGACGATCGTGGCGGAGGCCGCCATGCCGAGCTTGGTTGCCTCAGAGGGCGCCTTCCAGAACAACTGCACGCCCAGCCAGACCAGCGCGATTGCCAAAACGATGCCGAAGCGAATTGCGCCAGCCTGCACCTTGTCGAACGGCGTCAGTGGGCCAGCCAGGAAATTGTACTGGAGGAACGGCAAGACAAACGCCAGCACCAGCAGCAGCGAGAGAAAAATACTCACAAGCGGTTTTGCCCCACGCGAGGATAGCATAACCCTTGATCCTTTCCCGCGGATACGCGCGAACTCGCCCGGCGCCTCCGGCTTCTCGGCGGCTGGCGAAGACTTCTTTGGGATATTGTCCAGGATGATCTACGGAGAAGGCGCGGGCCGAGCCGGGCGCAACGCCAACTACAATATTCTACAGACGGCTCCGGCGGTTTGCAACAAATCCGCCCTGAAGTGCCAGGTTGACCAACTCCCCAGCGCGGCGCCTTCTCTTTTCAAGACGATGTAGGAGGCCATCGTGTTTCGGCCTCTTCTTCATCGCTGAACTCACGCCTGCCCGCGCGCTCTATGGCGTTGCCGAGAGCGGAATGGCGACCGCGCCATCGGCTCCCGCTGCGCCAGACGACGGGCGCAGCGCTTTGAGGGGCGTGTTGTCAGTTTGACCAGCCAGCACCCGGAGCGGACCGGCGGACCGCAACGTGTAGCCATCCGCTTGCGCGCCGCCACTTACCTGGAGCAAGAGCGTCTGCGCTTTCGCGGCGTCCTTCCCGGATACCCACGTGAAGACTGTTTCGCCCGCGCGCCAGCGGGTTGGCTGGCAATCGGTGGCGGACAATGCGGTGGCGCTGCCGTTGGCCGTGCGCACTGAGGGCGCGATGCGATACCACGGCACGCCCTCACTGGTCGTCGCCGAGCCGAGCACCGTCCAGCGCAGGCGTATCTGCCCGTCAGGCTGGATCGCCATAGCGTCCAGACGCAGCCCATTGCCCGCCGCATCGGCGAACGTGATTGGCGACATCGCCTGTTCGCCGATCAATGGCGGCAACTTGCCCGATAGCTGATAGACCGCGATAGCGGCGCTGCCCGCCATCGCCAGGTTGGCGACCGGCTTCAACATCGG
>JAICKD010000508.1 GCA_025928125.1 Ktedonobacterales bacterium | reverse complement strand
CTATCCCCAGCGCTGATTACCCCCAGGTCATGCGGGCCTTCAGCCTTCCGACGCCATATCCTCCATGTCGTTGAGCAGGTCTTCATCGGAATCAACGGCGCCTTCAGACGTAGCGGCGCGCTCCAGATTGAGCGCGAGCAGTCGCGACAATACCTCTTCGTCAGTGAGCGACGGCTCCCAGCCATAGGCGGCGAAGACGGCTGCGTCCAGACGCTCATGCGCCATCCTCAGCCAGGCGGGGCGCTCATTGTAGAGATTGGTAAGCGTGCGCCGCTTGAGGTCGTCAGCGCGTGCGTCAGGAGGGTTGAGCCAGGCCAAGCGTTTGGCGTCGAGGTCGCGGGCCGCCTCGGCAATCGCTTCGCGTTGGGCGTCAGTTGGGTGCGGGAAGGGGAATGTCTCGAACGTCGTACGTGGTGTATATCTGGGACGGTCCTCAAGCGACGTTCCCATGCGCAATGCCCAGAGTTCATGCAGGTGGGAATGCAGCACCCCGAAGGTGAAGTCGTCGTCACGAGCGATGGCGATTGTTGCGCTGTCAGGCAGAGTGTCTGAATCCAACCAGACAAATAGGCGGTGTCTAGCCACTCTCGGTGTACACATAAAGCGATGCAGTGGCGCTAGCGCCGCACGCATGGCAGGGCGTGGTTCCATGTGGAGCCACCAGCGCTCCTTGTATGCGACGCGCCGGTTCTTCTCGCGGTCAGGTTTCACCTGCTGCTCAACCCAGGTGAATGGCTGCTCGTAGAGCGCCGCCTCATGCATCGGCATATCAACACCGAAGTCAATAATGGACATGCCACGTGGGCGTCGCGTAATGTCGAGGCCGTTGACCCAGGGGCGCACCACGTCGGCGTTGGGTCGGCCATTCGGGTTGAGTGGCGCAGCCAACATTCGCTGTGCCACGTCAGGTAGAATGTCGAACGGGCCGCCCTTGGTATCGCCCATGAAGGCGATACCGACATTCTCGCGCAGGCGACGCGCTTTGGTCAGGTCCACGCCGCTCGTCAAGTCAGCATGAATAGCCGCCACTGGCTTGCCATCCAGCACGCGCGCCGTCTCGTCGCCACGGTCAAAGCCAACCAGCGAGATGCGTACCGCTGCGCCTTCCAGCGTCCACGGCTCATCCGACCACGCCATGAAAATATCGCCACTCTGCTTGATATGCTCCAGGACTTCGCGGTTGGCGCCGCCGCGAATCGAGTTGGTCGCTAGCAGCCCAACGCGCTTGACCTTACCAGCGGCCAATTGTTCCCGCGCCCGCTCAAACCAGTAGCAGACGAAGTCAGCCTCACGCGGTACGCGATGGTCATAGACGCGAAACAGCGCATCCACGTAGCCGTCGCCCAGTTCTGACCGCATCCGTTTGCCGCCCAGAAATGGTGGGTTGCCGATAATCGCATAGACGCGCGGCCATTCAGGTTCGCGCGCGATAGTGGGGTCAGAGAGGTCGAGCACGGCGTCATGCTGGGCGATGCTGTCCATAGCCTTCAGAATGGGACGGTCGTCGTAGGAGCCGTAGTGGGCGAGCATCCACTGGAGATAGCCGATCCAAATGACGACCTGCGCCAACTCAGCCGCATAGGTGTTGACCTCAAAGCCGTAGAGCTGCTGTGGGTTGACGACAGGGAGCGGCATGGTGATGCGATTGTCCGCCGCATAGGCGCGCACCTCGTTTTGCAGATCAAGCAGCTTCTCAAGCGCGACGTAGAGGAAATTGCCCGACCCGCAGGCAGGGTCAAGGACCGTGACCGTCCCAAGGTCATTGACCAGAAAACCCAGCAGCGCATTCTCCACAGCCTTATCCGCGTCAGCGCGCGCCTTCGTGGCTGCGCCATCGGAGCGGCCCAGGTAGCGAGAGCGCGCCTCGTCACGGCGCTGTACCAGGTCGTCCATCTGCTCACGCACCTCGCGCCAGCGCGCGCGCAGCGGCGCCATCAGGACCGGCTCGACAATGCGGAGGATGTCGTCCTTGCCGGTGTAGTGCGCGCCCAACTGGGAGCGCTTGGTGGGGTCGAGGCTCCGCTCAAAGAGCGTGCCGAAGATGGCTGGCTCAATGTTGGACCAATCATGCTTCGTGGCATCGTAGAGCATGCGCAGTTCGGTGATGGTGAGCGCTATCGCGTCGGTTGCGCCGAAGCGCTCACTGTTGAACAACCCTCCGTTGAAGAAGGGCAGATTATCGGCCCCAAACATGCCGCCGACCGCCATAGCCGAGAAGAGACCGCGTATGCGCGCCTCAAAGGTTTCTGGCTGCGAGAGTGAGTTCGTCACGACGCGAGTGAACATATCCTCAGGCAGCAGGCCAATGTCTTCGGCAAAGAGGCAGAAGAGGCAGCGAATGAGGAAGTGGGCGACATGGTGGGCTTCCAACCCTCGGCTGGTGAGGCGTGGCGCCAGTTGAGCGAACTCCTGCGCCGCCTCTTCCGTCACCTGAGCAAGCGTCTTCGATGGGCGCAACGCTTCGGGGTTGTAGAACAACGCCCGCAGGACTGCCAGGTTGGCGGGATTGACCAACTCTTCATTGGTCCAGCGATAGAGCTGCGTCGGCGTATTCGTGAAATTGGTGCGCACCTCGAATACATCGGTGTCGCAGACAACCAGCAGCGGCGGATTCTCCAGATTGTCGCGGTAGAGCAGCAATTGTTTGTAGGCTTCAGTGAGGTTCTTCCGACGTTTCTTGTATTCCCAGGCGAAGTGGCCCTTGTACCAAACATCGGCGAAGCCGTTCCCTCCATCCAGCTTTTCGACGCCACGCTCGAAGGTGAAGAACGCGCCTGTTGGATCCAAATCGGTCGGGGTCTCGTGACCGAGCATGTGGCAGAGATCATTGAAATGCGATTGAGCGGCGGCGCGCTCCGTGAGCGTGATGCCGCGCCACTTGGCGACAAACTGCTGGGGCGTCATGGTGGACGCGCTCATGGCTGCTGCCTGCCTTTCATGGTCAGTCATTCCCTCCCGGAACCCTTGTCAACGTTGGCAAGCGTCCGACAGCCATGCTACACCGCTGAGCGCCTCAGGAGCAAGAAGTCAGCTAAAGACAGGGTAATGGTACAACCAGCTTGAATGGACTGATACACGCATGCTGCTCGTATGTTGAGAATCTGATAGTCAGTAACATGGCTCACGGCAGGCGCGCTGGGGTGTCCGGCGCGTCCGCTGCGGGCAGCCAGACCTCGAAGATCGCGCCTGTGCCCAACTCGCTCTGCACGCGCACCTCGCCGCTATGCGTCTGCGCCGCCCACTGCGCGATGGCCAGCCCCAGCCCGCTGCAATCCCGCGCGGCGTTTGCCTCCGAGGAGCTATGGATTTACAGCCGCAGGGCGCGGCTCGGCGCGGGGGTGTGACCGAAGTGAGATTAGCATGGGGCGGAGGGAGTGGGATTCGAACCCACGAGGCTTGCACCTAGCGATTTTCAAGACCGCCGCAAT
>JAICKD010000777.1 GCA_025928125.1 Ktedonobacterales bacterium | reverse complement strand
GGCCGATTTCCTCGCCGCGCAGGAGTGAGCGCGTCGGATAGTTGAGTGCGGGCGAGGTTTGAGGTAGGCGCCCTTCGCGGCATGAATGCCGCGGCTAATTCATCCGATGAAGACATCCGCTGGCACGCCGAATCGCTCGGCTAGGCGCGTGAAATGCGTGAGCGCCAGGTGACGCTTGCCTGCTAGTACCTCGGAGACGATGGAGCGTGTACCGAAGTCGGGAACGAGATCAGCCTGTGTCAGCCCGTTCTCTTCCATCAGGTAGCGGAGTAGATCTACTTCGGATACTGGCGGAATCTCCACGTGCGCATTTTCGTAGATCTCGACCAGATCGGTCAATGCCATCAAGTATTCTTCCTCTGCCTCCGACCGATTGGGGATATCGAGCAACTTGTTGATGACAGTGATGGCCTCGTCTAGATGGGTGTCATCCATAAGCAGCAACCGCCATTCCTCCTATCCGCATAGGCGCGGATTTACCAGTGACGAATGAGAGTATATCTCACTGGCCGCTATGGTCGCTGGGCGAGGCGAGCCGTGGCCTGAAGACCACGGCTAATCCCGTAGTGGATGTGTCTTCTCGCCCATGGCTGGACGCACGTTGAGCAGGATTAGCCGCGGCATTCATGCCGCGAAGGCCGCCCCAGCACACTCCTGCGTGATGAGGGAACGAGGGAACGCTCAGCGATATGTCGCTATTCAGTTCTCGCTGCCTGAATAGCCTTCTGAGGCCTTATCTCACCGACATCTTGTACAATCTTTACTTTTTGCCCTGTTCCACCGTATATTTCTTTGGCTGGGGGAATTGCGCCCCCACCGTGCGACTACATCGAGCCGCCTCCCGAACCGCCCTCACCAGGCGCTTCGCAGCATTCCACACCTAGGATGGAAGCTGTCTCAGGCAGGGAGCTTGATCGCAGAGAAAGGGACTCCATGAGTACCGATGGCAACGGCAGTATGCACGCGACGCAGCCCGCTCGCGGCATGCTTGTTGGCACCTATCTGAGCTGGTACATCGGCTGCTTCCAAAGCGGAAACAGCTAGCGCCGCCCGCGCGTAGAATGCGCAGCGCCGCGCATGGTAGAGGAGATTCGCTACGTGTTCGGACCCCACCTGATTATCGATGGTTCCCGTTGTAACACCCGCAAGCTCGCAGATCGCATCCTCGTCGAGCAAGTGCTGAATGACTATCCCGCCGCAATCGGCATGACCAAAATCGGCGGCCCCTACATGTTCGAGTACCAGGCGCCCGACCCCGCCTATTCCGGCGTCTCTGGCCTGGTCGTCATCGCCGAGAGCCACATCGCCATCCACACCTTCCCCGAGCTGGATTATTTCACGATGGACATCTTCTCGTGCAAGAACTGTGATCATGAGAAGGCCATCGAGTATATCCGCACCGCGTTCGACGTGAAGGAGATGGACCGGATGCTGGTGCAGCGCGGCCTCTCGTTCAAAGGGCCGCACCACGGCAAGAACGGCGCGACCGACGAGCTGATCGCCGCCGCCGAGGCGCGCCTGAAGGCTGGCATCATCAGCAAGGAGCCAGCCCTGCCCGATGACCAACCTGGCGAGCAGCCTGGCGAGACCTTGAGCGATGAGCGCGCCGCCATCCTGGCACGTCGCGCCGCCGCTGGGCTGGATGCCGCGGGCGGGCGGATGCTCTGGCCGCAGTATGGCGTGACGCCCGATGTCGGCACATATGCCGCCGCCACAGATGACGCCTGCGAGCCGTGCGCGCGTGGCGGGGCAACCGTCGTCGCGCTGACCGGCGACCAGCATACGCCGACCGACGCCAATGGCACGCTGCTGCCTGCCAGCGAGCCGGTGCTGGTCAATCCCACCGCCTCGATGAGCGGCCTGCTGGACAAAATGGCGGCCACCGGCGGACAGGCGCGGGCGCTGGGGCTGGCGCTGGCCGAGTGGGAGCGGCTGGTGCGCGCCGAGCAGACGACGATTGCGCTGACGCTCTCCGCGCCCGTGATTGCCGAGGGCATGCGCGAGCTACTGGTCTACGCCGTCGAACGTGGCTACGTGGATAGCATTATCGCCAGCAGCGAGAACCTGCTCGCCGATCTCTACGAGG
>JAICKD010000569.1 GCA_025928125.1 Ktedonobacterales bacterium | reverse complement strand
CGCTCGGCGGCTCGCCGATACTGAAGGGGCGAAGGATCTGGCCGGGATAGCCATCGAACTGCGCGCTGATTTCGGTGATAAGCACATCGCCTGCCCGCAAGACGCGATCAGACTGGAACTGCGCTGGGACACAGAGCTGGGGATTGCGCATGGAGGTGGTCGCCATGTAGTGAATGTGCGTCTGCCCACCAAGCGGCACGTATGCGCCCTCGACGATGGAAGCCAGTTCATATTCAGCGATGCCCGGACGCGCCTCCCGCTCAAGCGCTTCCATCGCCAGATCGCTGAGTTCCGCGCCGCGCCGCAGGTAGGTAAGCTCCTCCTCGCTCTTGATAAGACGCAGATGTTGGAACGGTATCGTGGCATCTGAGAACTCCACGCGCGGCAGTTCCGCGCAGAGCGCGCGATGCTGCTGCCAGGGCAGCGCGCCAACCAGCCCCACTCGTCCGGTATTGAGTCCGCAATCATTCAAGTACGTCACGAGGGTAGATACGCCCTGTGCGCCCGCCCATCGCACATCAGCAACGCGCGCCCGACGAAGCGCATAGGGGACATGGTTGAAGTATTGAACAAACAACGTCGGTTCGCCATAGGCAGGCATGACCAGATAAGCTTCCCGCGCCGTGCGGAAATCCGTCAGGTAGTGTACCTCAGAGAAACTGCCGACCGTGGCGTAGAGGACGAGCGCATCTAGCCTATGTTCGGCCATCATGCCCCGGATGGTCTTATGCCGCCGCGCGAGTTCACCGTCTGAGAATCGCGGGTGCGCGGGGTTGGGATCGTTGGTCATCGGCCCCACGACTCCTCACAATGGGCGAGCCGTCCGTCACAGAGTTTCGAGACGCTGGCAAGCGCGTGCGGATTAGCTGGCGTGCGTGTCTTCCAGCGAGCCGCCAAGATAGAGCGCGCTAATTTCGGGATTGCTCAGGATGTCCTGAGCGGGGCCAATCAGCCGCACCTTGCCACTCTCCATCACCACACCATGCGTGGCGACGCCCAGACCACTACGAACATTCTGCTCGACCAGCAATATCGTGCGGCCAGCCTCGTTCATCGTTTTGACCGTCTTGAACATTTCTTTGGCTGTTTTGGGATCCAGGCTCATAGACGGTTCATCGAGCATCACGAGCGTGGGATCCAGCATGAGCGACCGAGCAAACTCTACCTGCCGCTGCTGCCCGCCAGAGAGACTGCCTGCCTTTTCAGTGGCGCGCTCGCGCACAATCGGGAAGAGCGCCTCTACCTCTGCGAGTCGGCGTCGAACGAGGGCAATGTCGTTGAGCATGTACGCTCCCAGCTCGACATTCTCACGCACCGTCAAGGCGGGGAAAAGGCTGTGCGCCTGGGGTACGAGAGCTAGCCCCCGGGCCAGGATCTGTTGCGGCCTGAGTCCGCGAATCGACCTGCCATCGAAGATGATGTCGCCCTGACGCGGCTTGAGCAGGCCGCTGATGGTCGCCATCACCGTTGATTTGCCCGCGCCGTTCGGTCCGACGATGCAGGTGATCGAGCCTTGTTCGACGGTAAGGGCGACGCCCCGAAGGACATCACCACCACCGTAGCCAGCGTAGACGGAATCGAGCTGTAGCAGCATGGTCTCAGTCTCCTAGGTATGCATCGAGTACAGCCGGATTGCCGCGTACTTGATCGGGAGCGCCCTCAGTAAGCAGGGAGCCGCGATGCATCACAGCGATCTTGTCGCACAGGCTCATGACGAATTGCATATTGTGCTCGACGATGAGAAAGGTAATGCCGCGCTGGTTGAGCATTTTGATGCGGTCGGTCAGTTGAGCCGCCAGGGTTGGATTCACGCCGCCAGCAGGTTCGTCGAGCAGGACGACCTGGGGTTCGGCGATCAGAATCATGGCGAATTCGAGCAGTTTCTTCTGGCCGTAGGACAGGTTTTCCGCGGGCGCATCGGTGAGATGCGAAATGCCCACGAAATCTAGGAGTTCTTGCGCGTGCGCTCGTTCGTGTGGCGCGGTCCACCTGCGGAGTAGAGCGCGGATGCCCTGCCGCTGCACGGCGATGTGCATGTTCTCCATGACCGTCAGGCGCGGGAAGATCCGAACAAGCTGGAACGTACGCCCCAGTCCCAGGCCGAAGATTGTACTAGGCGAGGCGTTTGTAACGTCAGTTCCCCTGATTGTGACGGTACCGGCGTCGGGCCGTTCATAGCCAGTGATCACGTTGAAAAGTGTCGTCTTGCCCGAACCGTTCGGGCCAATCAACCCTGTAATCGAGCCTTGTTCGACCGCCAGCGAACAGCCGTCGAGTGCGCGAATGCCACCGAACGCCTTAGAGATGCCGTGGACTTCGAGGAGATTCATCAGCCCAACCTCATCCTTTCTCCACGACAACCGGCTGACGTTCCGGCGCCACCGGTGAACCACCCGCGCCACTGCGCACGCGCCATGCCCTCCAGAGCTTGAAGAGCGAGGGAACGATGCCCCGAGGCAGCAGCAACATGATGACCAGGAACAGCGCGCCAAGGAAGATCTGATAGTACCCGGTCTGTGAGTTCATGTTGAAATACAATTGGGCCGACTCCAAGATCACCGCGCCAAGGATGGGTCCCGACAGCGTTCCTACACCACCGAGGAACGCCATCAGAACGATGGTGATGGATAAGGCCGGGTCGAAGACATAGGGCGGATAGACAGCGCCGAAGAAATAGCCAAACATTGCTCCGACCATCCCGGTGAAAAAGGCTGAAATCACCCAGGCCACCAGCTTGCTGGTACCCGTCCTCACGCCCAGTCCTTCGGCGCGGTCTTCGTCATCGCGGATGGAGAGCAGCCACAACCCGTAGCGCGAGCTACGGATGTACCAGGATGTTAGCAGCGCGGCCACCAGGATCGCGAGTTGGATGTAGTAAAACGGCAGGAAGTACCAGCCAATATCGAATCCAGGCAGTGGCAGGAACAACCCGGCGGACCCAAGGGTGATACCGCGCAAGTTGAAGGCGAGCAACTGGAAGATGAACACCATGATAAGTGTAGTGATCACGAAGGCGTGTCCACGCATGCGCAACGCAATCCAGCCAATTGGTATCGCCAGGAGCATCGCCACGACTCCGGCCACGGGGACGAGCCAGAAGACGGCGAAGCCGCCTTGCATGT
>JAICKD010000775.1 GCA_025928125.1 Ktedonobacterales bacterium | reverse complement strand
GTCAGGTCATCGACGGCGGAAAAGTCGTCGATGCCACTCGCGCTCATGAACGCCTTGAAGCCAACCACGCCCGCCTCGGCCAGCTCATCTAGCTGCTCCAGATTGCCGGGAACCAGCCCGCCCCAGAGGGCGAAATCCACCAGCGAGGAAGCCTCCGCTGCGGCCAGCTTGAGACGGAAACTCGCGCCATCGGTCGTCGGCGGGTGCGCATTGAGGGGCATCTCGATGTAGGTGGTCGCGCCGCCAGCCGCCAGCGCGCGCGTACCCGTCGCAAAGCCCTCCCACTCGGCGCGCCCCGGCTCGTTGAAATGCACATGGGCGTCGATCACGCCGGGGAAGACATGTAGCCCGGCGCAGTCGATCTCCTCATCAGCGCTTCCGGCAAGCTCGGGCGCCTCGGCGACGATCACCCCGTCGGCGATGCCAAGGTCGGCGCGACGCACCCCGGCGCTGGAGACCAGCGTGCCATGGCGCAGCAGCAGATCGAACTCGCTCATGCGGCGTCTCCTCCACTGGCGAGGAGCAGTATGAAGCGCTCCAGCACCTCGACGGCCACCGCGACATCCTCCACTGCGACGGATTCGGCGGGCGAGTGGCTGACTCCCCCTTTGCAGCGCACAAAGAACATTGCGATGTCCGTGAGCGCCGCCATCATGACGGCGTCATGTCCCGCGCCACTCGACACTATTGCCACGGTATGGCCAGCGGCGGCGACCACGTCCCCTTGCAGCATGGTCAGCCGGGGTGAGCACTCGATTGAAGGCTGATCTGAGACGAGCTGCCATTCGAGCGAGACACCGCGGCGTTGCGCAATATCCTCGGCCTGCGCGCGCAGGTCGGCGACCGCCGCTTCCCGTGCGGGATTGTCCAGGTGGCGCACATCCAGGCTGAGGGCTACGCGCCCAGGAATGACATTGCTCGCGCCCGGCTCGACCTTCATCTGACCCACAGTCGCGACCAGGTTGGGTGTGTTCCGGGCGCGTTGCTCGACGGCGGCGACGAACTCGGCGGCGGCGCTGAGCGCGTCGTGTCGCAGGTCCATTGGCACGGTTCCGGCGTGGCCCGCGACGCCCGTTATCGTGAGCGCGGCCCTGGTCTGCCCTTGAATGCCGTCCACTACCCCAATCGGCAGATCATTCGCGTCCAGCAGCGGCCCTTGCTCGATGTGTACCTCACAGTAGCCAAGCAGGTCGTCGCGCTGGCGTCCACTGGCTACGGCTGCCTCAGGATCACCACCGAATGCCCTGATAGCCTCGCGCAGCGTCACCCCATCCTCGTCAGTCTGGTCGAGCGCTTCATGCGGGAGCACGCCCGTGAAGGCGCTGCTGCCGAGATAGGCCGTATGAAACCGCAGGCCTTCTTCATCCGCAAAGGCCACCAGTTCCACGGCGAAGGGCGGACGCTGACCGCGCGCGGCCAGACGCTCGACGCAGGCCAACGCCACCAGCACGCCGAGCGGACCGTCATACTTGCCCGCATCGCGCACGGTATCGAGGTGTGATCCCAGCACCAACGTCTTCGCGTCAGGTGTGGCGGCCTCGTAGCGCGCCACGAGATTGCCGATAGCGTCCTGCCGCGGCTGCATGCCCGCCGCCAGCATCCAGCCCTTCACCGCCTCGTTTGTTTGCCGCATGGCCTCCGTGCCATAGCGGCGCGTGCGGCGGTCAGGCTCTTCGCTATAGCTGCCAAGCTGGTCGCAGCGTTGCAGCACGAGGCGCGCCGCATCGGTGTAGGATGTCGATGACGCTGGTGTCATGGCTAGCTCTCCTCCTAGCTCCCGCGATAGGTGCTGTAGCCCCAGGGCGTGACGAGCAGCGGCACGTGATAGTGAGCCGCGGGATCGGCGATAGAGAAGCGCACCGGTACCTGGCCGGGAAAGGCAGGCGCTTCTGCCGTCGTCGGCCCCTGGCCTGCGAAGTACTCGCCAACGTCGAAAAGCAGCTCATAGCCGCCAGTCGTGAAGTCGGTGCCAGCAAGCAGTGGCTCATCGGTGCGGCCATCTGCGTTGGTGCGCGTTGTGATGATCAATTCACGACCGCCGCCAGATGCATCGAGGCGCCAGAGCTCGACGCGCACATTGGCGGCGGGGCAG
>JAICKD010000212.1 GCA_025928125.1 Ktedonobacterales bacterium | reverse complement strand
CGTGAGCGTGTTCCCGCTCCCACACCTGCCGCCATTGCTGGCCAGAGTCTCCCACCATCTTCAGCCGCGCAGCAAAAAAGCGGTCTTCTGCCCTTGTGGATTTAGAATATATGTTCTATAGTTTGGGGTGCGAATTGGTCGGCAAGGATGGTCGGCGAACGCACAGCATGTGGGCGATTCATACGGTATGGGTGTCTGGTTACGAGTCATGTGTCATGGGTTATGGGGCAGGGAATCATGGGGGATATCGAGAAGGGGGAGCGGGAGCTTGGCGAGGGCCACGAGGGCGAGCTGCGCTATGGCGGCGTGCAGATGCGTCTGCGCGGACGGGCGTTGCGCCTCATCCTCTGGCTGGCCGGACACCAGACGCGCATCAACGAGACCGCGCCCGAGAGCGGCCAAATCTGGCTGACCTGGAAGGGCGAGGGGCCGCAATCAATTGATGGCGATATTCGCACGCGGCTGTAGATTGGTTACTTTGCTTTGAATGGTTGGAATGGGGTGAGCCGGAGGACGGCGCCCTGGCTTCCTGACAAGGGGAGGCTAGGGCGCTGTTGTGTTTTTCTGGCGATGGTGGTGGCAGGGTCGAGGCGGAAGCGGTCAGTGTGGGGCCATTGGCACGGGAGCGCAGGGGTGGGGGCGCTCAACCCTCTTCGGGAGCGTGGGGAGAGAGGCAGAAGTCATGGGGACCAATAGGGATATGGATAACACGTCGGGGAATGAACTGGATGAACTGGAGCATAGCCGCGAGGAGCGGGCGTTCACGCTCTATTGCCAGGGGATGCGCGTGGCCGAGATCGCGGTGACGCTGGCCGTCAGCGAGACGACCATCCGCCGCTGGCTGCGCGCCCGGCTGGAGACGCTTGCGCAAGAGGAGCGCGCCGAACGGGCGGAGCAGCTCTTGCGCGCCATCGAGAGCCAGCGTTCGATTGCCAGCGCCGCCTGGCGGGCCTACGAGCAGGTCTGCAACGACGAGGAGCCAGATCGCCACGAGGGCGCGCGCTACCTCTCGATTGCCCTCGCCGCTCAACGCGAGGTGGCGCGGTTGCAGGGGCTGTACTACCGCATCGGACGCGAGCCAGAGCCAGCGCCAAAGAACATCACGGTGACGCGCCGCCCCGACGATGCGCCAGCTGGGCAATCGTTTGATAAAGCCAGCGACGAGCCGCACGAACAATCATGAGCCAGCCAGATAGTCCAGAGATAGTCTGGACGCTCAACCCGGTGCAGTGGGACTTCGTGCATTGCGCGAGCCGCTTCAGCTTCTACGTTGGCGGGCTGGGCGCGGGCAAGACGACAGCGGGCGCGATGCGGGCGATTGTGCGCGCGGTCGAGCATCCCGGCTCGCTCGGCGTCATCGGCGCACCGACCTATCCGATGCTGCGCGACGCCACCGCACGCACGTTCTTCGCGCTGCTGCCAAACGCGTTGATCGCCAGCTACAACAAGACCGAGGGCCACCTGATCCTGCGCAACGGCAGCGAGGTGTTGTTTCGGTCGCTGGATGCGCCGGACCGATTGCGCGGCCTCAATCTCGCCTGGTTCTGGCTGGATGAAGCGCCGCTCTGTGGTTACTACGCCTGGCAGGTGCTCAAGGGGCGGCTGCGCCAGCGTGGCTACGCGACGGCGGGCTGGGCGACTGGTACGCCGAAGGGGCGCGACGGTTTCGCCCGCGACTTCGAGCTGGCGGCGCGACCCGGCCACGCGCTCTACCGCGCCTCCACCTGGACCAACGCGCACAATCTGCCGCCAGACTACATCAGCGAGCTGGGCTATAGCGGCGCGTTCGCGAAACAGGAGATTGAAGGGCTGTTCGTTGCCTTCGAGGGGCTGGTCTATACGCTGGACGCCAGCGCGAACGGGCATCTGGCCGAGCCGACGGAGCGCGACCGCTGGCAGCGGGTCATAGGTGGCGTGGACTGGGGCTACACCAATCCCTCGGCGGCGGTCGTCTTCGCGCTGGATGGCGATGGCGGCGTCTGGCAGGTGGATGAATTCTATCAGCGGCGTGCTGGGCTGGAAGAGACGCTGCTGCCTGCGCTGCTGGATCTGACCCGGCGCTATGGCGTCGAGACGTGGTACTGCGGGCCGGATGAGCCGGAGCATATCGACGCGCTTGCCGCCGCGCTGGCGCGTGAGGGGCTGGCGTCACGGGCGCAACGGGCGGATAACAGCGTGCGTGCGGGCATCCAGACGGTGACGAGCCTGCTGGCGCGCCGTCCCGATGGCGCGTATGGGCTGCATATCGCGCCGCGCTGCGTCCACACAATCGCCGAATATGGCAGCTATCAATATGCCACCCGCGCCAGCGAGGGACGCGATCCCTCGGAGCAGCCGCTGAAGCAGAATGATCATTCGCTCGACGCCACCCGCTACGCGCTGCATACCGCGCTGGGCCGTGCTCGCGCAACCACCGCCTATCTGGACGCGATGCGCAGGCGCGGCGGGGAGGAATCCCTGCCTTAAAAGATCTTGGCTATGCGGTCGCTCATGCTTCTGGAGTGATGCATATTTGCCTGAGCATAGATCCCCCTGCCGGTCTTCTGGGCAGAGCCTTATCTGACCTATCGGACAGCGCTTTTCCCGAGCACTTTCGCTCTATTAGTTTAGTAGAGAAGTTTGCCACTCTGGCCGATCCAGGGGCAAGAATGCATGGACTCACCAAGAGACAGAGCACAAGCAGCAGCCTGTCTAAACAATGGGGGTGCTCGAACTGCCAATGGCCGCTGATAATCTTGGAGAATAGCCGCGAGATGTTTGTTGAACGGCGTCCTGTGGATCTGGCGCACTGGTCACCAGTGGTAACCGAAGGCGCTGCAATCGGAGGTATGTTCCTAGCATATGAAAGTAACCGAAGGCGTCAATTGGGTCATTACATGCACCCCTGAGTTTGAACAGACTGTAGCGTTCTTTCGCGACGTTATGGGCCTGAGTGTAGCGGAGGAGGGGGTCCCGGTCACAGATCTACAATTCACCCGTTATGCGCTGATCAGACTGCCCAAAGGCGGTGTGCTCGAAATCGTCGAACCCGGTGAAGCGGTTCGGGAGTTGTATACCGCCCCTATCGTGTCATTCACAGTGGACGATATTATCGAGGCCCGGCGAGCACTCGAGGACAAAGGAGTGGAGTTCGTAGCGCCAATCTTCAGGGCGCGGGACAAGGTGGGCTGGACCTACTTTCGCGCGCCAGACGGATATGTGTACCAATTATCCGGGGGTATATAACGACGTATAACGAGTGACCGCTCGCACCCGTCAGGCCTTTATTGGACATCGGCCAACTTGACGTACTCGTGCGCGCCACGAAGCCCCAGCACGAACTTGATAAACGGCGGAAGCGCCTGCCGCGCCGTCTTCGCGTCGATGAACTCCGGCCTCTTGAAAACGTATTCCCGCTTGTGCCAGCGCAGACTGCCCTGGTCGACGGCTTGAAGGTTGCGCAGCCAGTCGGTATTCGGGCCATAGGTCAGGACGATCATAAAGCCGTCTTTCATCCGCCAGACCATGATCGGTGTCTCGTACCGCTTTCCGCTGCGTCGGCCAACGTGGCGTAGCAGCGCGAACGGGCCACGGGATGATTGGGCGGCGTTGCGCAGCACTGGGTTGACGACGTGTTTGACGAAGGTGCGTAGACGCTTGTTGTCTTTGGGCATATCGGTTTTCCTAATCCTCTCTATGGAGTCAGCGCGCGCATGATGATTTCGACCACGGCGTCGGCACGCGCGATCGGTATGGATTGCGCTTCCTCTTCGGCAACCACCAGGTTCATGAGCGCGAACGCCAACAGCCCGCCGAGCAAGGTACGCGCGACCGCCTCCAGGTCAACCTCGGCGATCAGGCGCTGTTCTCGCGCCGATTGCAGCAGCCCCTTGATGAGCGTGAGGCCGCGCTCGGTAACGGTCGAGAAGAACAGCGAACCCAGCTGTGGGAAGCGCGGCGACTCGGCGATCACCATCCGCACCAGCGGCAGATAGCCCGGCTGGTTCATCATGGTCAGAATCTCGCGGGCCAGCGCGGTCAGCGCCTGGCGAAGCGACTGGAGATCGTGCGGGGCGGGCAGCGCCGTGAGCCGCTCGGAAAAGCCCGGCTGCTCCATCGTCAGGTGGCTCAGGACATCGGCAAAGAGCGCCTCTTTGTTGGCGTAGTGGCGATAGAGCGTCTCCTTCGAGGCAATGCCCGCCTCCGCCAGAATCGCGTCAACGCTGGTCGCCAGATAGCCCTGCCGCAGAAACAGCCGGTGGGCGGCGGTTCGGAGCCTCTCGCGTGTCTGCTGGGCGCGGCTGTTCGCTCGATCTTCCATCATCTCATCTCCAATTACGTACCGTACCGTACGGTACGATTATAACGCAAAGAATGAGACAAGTCAACGGGTAGAGGGATGTGAGCGCCTCAAATAGCTGGGGTAAGGTACGAGTTGCCCGACGATGCGCGGACTACCAATGATGTGCCGGAGCACGCTCCATTGCGCTCAATGGTTGAGGCAAGGGGCCACGCGCCCAGAGTACGATCCCATCGCGCGCTACATTGGCAATGAAAGTGGTATCCCACTCCCGCATTGCGCGCGTTGTGAACATCACCTGCACCTCGCGGGGAGCGTCGAGATGCCGATTCCGCGCCACGCCGATGGTGTGAGTAATATCAAGTCCGCGCGGGAGATGTACCGGATCCTCATCAGTATCAAAGATGGCAAGCAGGTCAACATCGCTCGGCTGCGGATCGGTTAGCGGGCGCTCGTCGTGGCGTGCAACTGACCCAAACAGCACGACAGCCAGCAAATCGGGATAGTGACTCGCAAGTGTCGCAACAATATCCTGCACAAGCGCGCTCGATTGCGCATCCAGCCACGGTGGAAGCGCTTCAGCAATACATTGATCGCCAGCGAGCATATCCACTTCCTCCTACCGTTCAGAAGGCAGTATAGCATCTGCCCACCAATGGCTTACAAACCATCCTCCCTCCAGTATAATGGCCTCACAACCGAGCAAGGGACAAGCCAGCAGGAGCGCGCTAAATTGCCTCATTTCAAGGGCGCGGCATTCACCCGCTGGGTCACGGGCAATTGAGAGGAGCAGCCACGGACAAGAGGCCGCGCTACACTCTCGAAATCGCGTGGCGAGTTGAGGGTATATTTTCAGATTGTTACCACCCACTTTGTCCTGGTTGCGCCTCTGCTCAATGAAAAAGGATCATCTGATGCCCCTCAGTCGAGAAGTGACCACCATTGCCTCGGTTCCCGTATTGCTCGTCTTCCACGATGCGATCCAGCCCTGTGCCGAGCGGGGAACGATGTTGTTCTATCATGGCTTCGGTGGGAGCAAAGAGAAGGTCGAGGCTCATCTCGTGAGCCTCGCAGAGGCCGGATTTCTTGCCATCGGCCTGGACGCCGTCGGACATGGGCAGCGTCGCTTCCCCCATTTCGCTGAGATGTTCAATGATGTGCGTTGGGTGGAGGAACCAGAAGCCACCGAGGCCGACTACCTTGCGATTGTGCGCCAAACGGCAGGTGAAGTACATCTGATCGTAGACGAACTGTACTCTCGTGGATGGGCGCGGCCCAGGCGCCTGGGCATAGGAGGAGTCTCCATGGGTGGCGAAATCACCTATGCGGCGATTGTTGATGAACCTCGCCTGTGCGTAGCGACCCCTATCCTTGGCTCTCCCGAATGGGAATTGCCCTGGCCTGAGAGTCCGCACCGCCATGTTGAGCGCTTTTTCCCGGTCGCGCTGTTTTCCCAGGCAGCGGAGAAGGATGAGGCCGTGCCAGCCGGCTATATCCGTACCTTCCACGAGCAACTCACACCGTTATACGCTACCGCCCCGGAGCGCCTGCGCTACCTGGAGTATCCCGGTGTGGGTCACGGCCTTTCGCCAGAGTTGTGGGAACTAGCTCGGCAGCGCATGGTAGCCTGGGTCGAGCGGTTTCTGAAGGATTAAGCGCACTCTGCCGCGAAGCGGCATAGCCTATCTGGGTAGCCGCACAAATTGCGCGACGGACCCGCTGCATTTCTTGTCTAGCGCCCCTCCGCCCGCCCGGATTTCGCGCTCGCTTGTCGCGAAACTCAGCCGCTCCTGGGCATACTCCCCTGTACGGGGTAGATGCGATTGGGAAGCAGGAGGGACGCCGTGGCAGGCCAGCACGACCGCGGACGCGAGCCATCCGCCGGAGCGAGACCGGATAGTCAGTGGGCAGCGTGGGAGACGGGATGGGGCGTGGATACATCCGCCGCCAGACGGCGCATTCGGGCGACGAACACGCCGGG
>JAICKD010000885.1 GCA_025928125.1 Ktedonobacterales bacterium | reverse complement strand
TGCGCGCGAGGCCGACGACTGCCGCAATCCCTGCGTGAGCCGCTCCCTGACCGATACCGTTGTCATTCCTCTGCCATCCTTTCCATCGCACTCGAAGCGACGTGATACGATGCGCGTAGACACCCAGAGAGTATATCGCCGTCTCCCAATGCCTGCCAGACTCAAGAGAAGTGCGAGGCGAACGTTGAACATGCGCGCAGCCGACGATCTTGACCAGATTGATGACCTGGATTGGTCGGTACGTACAGCGGTCTACTCATTCATCACTGAACAGACGCGGCCTCCCACCGTTGAGGAGGCGGCTGCTCTCCTGGGCGTGCCACGCGAAGGGGCCGCGCTTGCCTTCCAGCGCCTGAACCAGCGCCACGCGCTCTTCCTGGAGCCAGGGACGCTCACCATCCAAATGGCGCATCCATTTTCCGGCATCTCGACTCCGTTCAAGGTACAGGCCAACGGACGAACTTACTTCGCTAACTGCGCGTGGGATATGCTGGGGATTCCCGCCGCACTCCACGCCGACGCCGAGATCGAGGCCCACTATGCCGATGCCGCGAATACTCCCGTGACGCTCAGCGTTCGTGGCGGCCACGTCTATGGCCATGACGGCGGCACAGAGGGCGTCATCCACTTCCCACTGCCCTTCCAGCGCTGGTATGACGACCTCGTACGAACCTGAGCGAATATCCTGCTCTTCCGGTCGGAGGAGGATATCACTGCCTGGTGTCAGCGCACGGGCCAGCCTCGCGGCGAGACGCTGACGCTTGCCCAGACCTGGGAACTCTCGCAGCGCTGGTATCACGACCGCCTGCGCCCTGATTTTCGCGGGCGCACAGCAGATGAGGCTCAACAGATATTCCAGCAGTTGGGGCTGACCTCGCCTGCGTGGTCGCTGAAACCTGCGGACGAATCTTCTTGAGGCGGCTGACCAGAGGCGCGCCATGCCGCAACGGTGTACAATGCGGCTGTCGAACACGCCCGCGATAGCGCTGAAGTTGAAGGAGACGATGCCATGGCAACGACGCAGTTCCCCGTATCGTCCGCGACGACGACCGACTGGCTGGCGCCTGCCGAGCTTCGCACGCTCGAAGCGGTCTGCGAGGCGTTGCTCCCGCCAACGCCACCACCTGCGGGCGAGAGCGATCCCGATGGCTACTATGCGCGCTCCGCAACCGATCTTGGCGTCGCCACATTGATCGCCGAGGCGCTCAGCCAGCAATCACCTGAGACACGCGCGCAGTTCAAGCAGCTGCTTGGCTTGATGGGCAGACCGCTCTTCGGGATGCTGGTTATGGGGCGGCCACAGCGCTTCGACCGGATGTCGCTCGCGGCCCGCGCCTCGGCGCTGCGCAAGATGCGCGATAGCTCGCTGCCCGCACTCCGTCAGGGATTCCAGGGGTTGAAGCGGCTGACGGGCTTCGTCTACTTTGGCGCGCCCATCGCCGATGGCCCCAACCCCAACTGGCCGACACTCAGCTACCCAACTCCGCCCGCGCCGCCGTCTCC
>JAICKD010000485.1 GCA_025928125.1 Ktedonobacterales bacterium | reverse complement strand
CGATGCTGGATTATCTCTACCCGCCGCCCAGCCGCCGCACTGGTCGCCTCATCCCTCTCCCGGCACGGGGGAGGGTGGCCGAAGGCCGGGAGGGGGCCGTCGCCCCACAAAAACAAGCGCGACACCGCACATAGTCGGCATCGCGCTCGAGTGGGTCGCTCAGTCTCAGGACTGGTTGAGCACTGGCAGCTTCGAGACGCTCCAGCGGTTGTTCGCGCTACCCGTCTGAAACTGCACCATCGAGATGGCATCCGTCGGGCAGCGGACGATACACAGACCGCAGCGAATGCACTTCTCCTCGTCGATAATCATATCGGCGCCGCCCTCCCAGCTGGTTCCGGCCATCTGGTGGAGCGGGTCGCCCTTGACGACGCGCGTCAACCCCTGCATGCTGATGCAGTCGTAGGGGCAGATGTCCACGCAGCCGCTACAGAGAATGCAGATCGACGGGTCGATCATGATGTTGAGTTGGCACTGCAAACAACGCCGCGCCTGAGTGATCGCCTCTTCCGGGCTGTAGCCGGTCTCCGCCTCCGCAGTGATGCTGAAGCGCTTCTGCAGCGGCAGCGCCGGAATCGTCTGATAGGGGATCGACTCGTAATCGTCCACCATGCCCCGGCGGAAGTCAGGTAGCTCAATCTCGGTAATCGCCTCAGCAGGCGCGTCCTCGCCACCGAGGTAGCGGTTGATCGAGGAGGCGGCGTCGCGGCCATCGGCGATGGCGGAAATCAGGTTGCGCGCGCCCTCGGTGAAGTCGCCGCCCGCGAAGAGGCCCGGCTTGCTCGTCATCCAGGTGTCGCGGTCAACCAGCGGGATGCCCCAGCGATTGACCTCCAGCCCAAGCTCCTGGGCGGGAATCCACGATGTGTCGGCATACTGGCCGAACGCCGAGATGACGGTATCCACATCCAGATCGAACTCCGACCCCGGCACGGGGACCGCTTTGCGGCGTCCGCTGGGGTCAGGATCGCCCAGACGGTTGCGGATCATCTTCAGGCTGCTGACATGCTCGCCATCCTCACTGAGCACCTCAATCGGCGAACAGAGATAGATGAACTCGACGTGTTCGAGCGTCGCCTCGTCCACCTCGTACTCGTCCGAGGGCATCTCTTCCTTCGAGCGGCGATAGAGCACGTAGACCTTCTCGGCGCCGAAGCGCATCGACGAGCGGCAGCAGTCCATCGCGGTGAAGCCGCCGCCGAGAACGGCGACCCGCTTGCCGACGAAGACCGGCTCGCCAAAGTTGACCTTTTCGAGGAAGGGCAATCCGGGTATCACGCCGAAGAGCTCGCCGCCCGGCACATCCTTGTTATAGGGGTCGGTCAGCGGGTTCGAGAGCATGCAGCCCGCGCCGATGTAGACGGCGTCGTACTGCTCCATCAGGTCAGTAAGCTGGATGTCTTTGCCGATGGTGGTGTTGAGTTTGACCTCGACGCCGAGCGCGTCGAGATACTCGTCGCACTCTTCCTTGGTGACCTCACGCGGCAGACGCCAGACCGGGATGCCACCAACCATCATGCCGCCGGGCGCGGGATACATATCGTAGATCGTGACGGGATAGCCCATCTCCGCCAACTCACGTGCCGCGGCGATGCCCGCCGAGCCAGCGCCGATGACCGCGACCTTTTTGTCTTTGGTCACCTGTGGCCGCGCGGGCAGATGGCGATACTCGCGGTGATCGTGTGAGGCGCGCTTGAGCCAGCAGATCGAGACGGGCTTGCCATCGATTTTGTTGCGGCGGCAGACCGGCTCGCATGGTCGCGCGCAGGTGCGCCCGAGGACGCCGGGAACGACGTTCGAGCGGCGGTTGAGCACGTACGCCTCGTCGAAGCGGCCCTGCGAGATCAGGCCGATGTAGTTGGAGACATCGGTGCGCGCGGGGCAGCCGATCTGGCAGGGGATATTCGTCTTGTACCAATCAGGACTCACTTCCTCAGACTGATACAACATATCGAGATTCGCATCAGGGTCAATCATGGCGTAACCCTTTCAAGTGGTTGCTGCTGGTTGCCGCGGCTTCGACGTAGACCGCTTCCACCAGGAGTCGGCGGCTCCGTCGGGCATACTCAGTGTACAGTATAGCATTGCTGGCCCGCCCCGCGCTATTCCCCAATTCGAGCATCGAAACAGCGCCCATCACGCGTTCCGTCTTACAGCAAGTAGCCTTGCAAGCGCCTCTGGTCTTTGCTAGAGTGGCCCGCGAGCAAGGCACAAATTTCAGGTGATAACAGGGAGAAATGGCGGCATGGGGCAGATTCAACCACCAAAGGACTCAAGGAAGTCCTGGATCATTGGCTGTAGTATCGCAGCAGGCGCCGTCATCGTCCTTTGTACCCTCATGAGCCTTGCGCTCTTCCGCGCTGTCTACGATCCGATAGAGCGAGAAGTAGATGCGAAAGTTATGATGCGAACCTTCTGCCGGGAGATGGAGAGCCAGGCCAGGAGTATGTACGCGTCTACAACTACCGCTCGATTGCGGCGAAGGCGCGCCTCGGCACGGTGGATCAGTTTTTGACCCGCGCGGCCACCCTGGATGGGAGTGAGGGTATCGTCAACTCCTGCGCTGCTGACTCCGATTCGCTACGCGCCGCAGCCACGCATAGCGATGGGAAGTGTATGGACGTAGGTGTACGGGTGTTTCGCGGGAACGGTACGAGTAATGACCCGAAATGGCATGATGCATCAGTGACGATCAAGCTGGTTCTCGAGGACAACGCCTGGAAGGTGGAAGACGCTTACCCAGCGGACATCTTGCTCTGATAAGAGACGATGTGGCGCCTCGTCGCCGCTCCTGAAAAACACCGCTTGCGCGCGCGTCTGCTCTCTGATACAGTTGCCTCGACTGGCCACCAGGCGACATGCTGCCATCGGCATCGCGTCAAACGTGGAGAAACTGTGGAATATTCCACTTGCCCTCTTGTGCAGCGTCTGGTACTCTTGGCGGTGAATGGCTGGTGATTCCGTGTGTCCGCGGGCGCGTGTAGCGCGGTGTGATTCCGTTCGATGAGTATGCGCAGAGGGAGCGAGTTGAGATGAACCCGAACAATCCAGGGGGCGATCCATCATACCCCGGCGACCCGAATAATCCGTCGTCGTATCCGCAGCAGCCGGGCCAGCCAGGCTATCCCCAACAGCCGGGCTACGGCCAGCAGCCTACCTATCCGCAGCAGCCGCCCGCGTATGGCCAGCCGCAGTATCCGCAGCAGCCACAGTATGCGCCACAGCCGCCATCGTATCCGCAGCAGCCACCGCCGTATCAGCCCGCGCCGTACAATCAGGCGCCGCCGCCACAATATCCGCAGCAGCCCCAGCAGCCGAAGAAGTCGAATCGCGGCTGGATTATCGGCTGTAGCATCGCTGCTGTGGTACTCATCCTCATCTGCGGCGGTGTCGGCGTCGCCCTCTATATCGGCGCGCAGAAGGCGGCCGACGCGGTCAAGTCGAGCGGGAATGCGATCACGGCGGCGGCGCAGGTGACGCTGTTCTGCAGCGATTTCGAGACGCAGGACTATGGCTCTGCCTATCAGTTGCTGTCCGCGGCGGCGCAGGGACGCCAGAGCCAGTCGCAGGTCGCGACACATCAGGCCGCGCTGGATACGAGCGATGGCATGGT
>JAICKD010000104.1 GCA_025928125.1 Ktedonobacterales bacterium | reverse complement strand
GTCCTGTCTGTAATATCTGGTGAGCGCCTGAACCAGCCCGGCGAGCGTATGCTCCGGCGCGACTACGTCCGCCCAGAGGCCCAGCGTTTCAAGCGCCTGCGCGGCGCTGGGGCCGATGCAGGCCAGGCAGACGTTCTGCAGCATCCGCACATCTCCACCCTCAGATTGTAGTCGCCGCAGCAGATTGTTGGCCGTCGAGCCGCTCGTCAGCGTGATCGCGTCCACCGCGCCGTTGGCCAGCAGTTTGGGCAGATCAACGCCGCCGCGACTCATCCCCGGCTGATAGGCAGTCACTCCGGTCACGCTCGCGCCGCGACGCATGAGCGCCCGTATCATCTCGTTGTTATCCAGGGCGGACAGCGGCAGCAGAATCCGCGTACCCGTGAT
Organism: Ktedonobacterales bacterium; assembly: GCA_025928125.1. Classification (GTDB taxonomy): domain Bacteria; phylum Chloroflexota; class Ktedonobacteria; order Ktedonobacterales; family JADMIN01; genus DAHUXT01. Next base: position 7,723 of record JAICKD010000104.1, on the reverse strand, counting down.
GTCGGGAAACGCCTCCGCCAGTTCCAGCGCGCTGTAGCCGCTCTCAGGAACCATCTCGACGCGCAGACCCAGCGCTTCTTCAGCCGCACGGGCGGTGGACGGGCCGACGGCAGCCACCCGCAGCCCGGCCAGCGAACCCGATGGCAATCCTAATGCCGCTATCCGTTGCGCCACGGCATCCACAGCGTTCGCGCTGGTGAGGGCCAGCCAATCGAACTGGCCCGCCATCGCCGCCCGGAGCGCGTCATCCAGCGGACCGAGGTTGTCGGGCGGCGCAATTGCCAGGCAGGGGTAGCGGTAGACCGTCGCACCCTCCGCCCGGAGCAACGCTTCGAGCGCCGCCGCCTGATGCTCCGCCCGCGTGACAATCACTACTTTGCCCGCCAGCGCGCTCATGACTCGGCCTCCAGCAACTCGTCGGCATGCTGCGCCAGCGCCATTTCTGCCAATCGCTGCCCGAGCGCAATGGCGCCTTTTGCCGCAGCGGAGCCTTCGAGCGCGATATCTACCTGACGCGAGCCATCCGGCGCAGTGACACGACCGCGTACCACAAGTCGCCGATTCCTGATCTCAGCGTAGGCCGCGACCGGCACCGCGCAGCCGCCACCGAGCGCCGCCAGAAACGCGCGCTCCGCCGTGACAGCCAGCAGCGTCGGGCGGTGGATGATCGGCGCGAGCAAGGCGTGTGAGGTCGCCTCGTCGCGGCACTGCGCCGCCAGCGCGCCCTGTCCTGGCGCGGGCAGCATCTCGTCGAGCGATAGCTCCTGGCTGATCTCGTCCCCACGCCCCAGGCGTTCCAGTCCCGTCAGCGCCAGCACGATGGCGTCATAGGGGCCATCCGTGGCCAGCGCCTTGCGCATGCGCGTATCGACATTGCCACGGATATCGAGCAGGCGCAGGTCGGGCCGTCGCACAAGCAGTTGTGCCGCGCGCCGTCGGCTGCTGGTTCCGACCGCCGCGCGGGCAGGAAGCGAGTCCAGCGTGTGGCTCGCTCGGCTGATGAGCGCGTCGTTTGGGTTGCCACGCCTCGGGATCGCGCCGATGATGAGTCCCTCGCTCTCGTCGGTGGGCAGGTCTTTCAGGCTGTGGACGGCGAGATCGATTTTGCCACGACGCAGAGCCGACTCTAGCTCGGCGGTGAAAACACCTTTGCCGCCAATCTGCGGCAGTGGCGAGTCGAGTGTGATGTCGCCTTGCGTCCTCATCACCTCGATGAAGACAGTGAGCGTCGGCCAGGCCTGTTGCAACAGGTCGCGTACGTGATGCGCCTGCCAGAGCGCCAGCGCCGAGCCGCGCGTGCCGATACGCACCGTGCTCATTGGGGCAGTTGTAGGGCTAGTCATCGTTGGGGTCCGATCCAGCGTCTGGCTCTGTGGGCTCAGTCGGCGCATCGAGGGCGAACATCTTGCGGATGGCATGCTCATAGTCGAAGTGGTCGCCGTGGGCCGCGCGCCATTTCAGATTGACCGTGGGCATGTGCAGCAGCTTGTTGACGATGCGTTGCGCCATCTGCGCCACCACGTCGCGCTCGTGCTCATCCAGTTCAGGCAGGCGGTTCAGCGCGTGCGCAAGCTCCGCCTCGGCAATGGCGTCGGCGTGGCCTCGTAGCTCGGTCAAGACAGGCACGATGTGGCGGCTTCGGAGCCAGTTAACGTATCTCAGCGCCTCGACCTCAATAATCTCCTCGACCAGCGCCACCTCAGCCTCGCGCAGTATCCGGTGGTGCGCCACTACCGCCTGCAAGTCGTCAATATCATGCAGGCGAATCGTGGGCGTGGGATTGGCAGCGGGCGCGATGTTGCGCGGGACGCCGATATCTACCACCAGCAGCGGCCTCGACACAAACGTAGCGATTTCGTCCGCGCGCAGAATGGGCTGGCGCGCGCTGGTAGCCGTGATAACGGCGTCGGCGCTGGCAATCGCGTGCTGTAACTCATCCCATGGGCGAGCTTGAATGCCCAGCTGGCTGGCGACGGCCTGGGCGCGCTCATCGCTGCGGTTGATGATGGTGATCGCGCTGCCGCTGTCGGCGGCATGCTGTGCCAGCGCCCCCGCCGCCAGGGTTGCCATCTCGCCCGCGCCCACCACCAGGATGTGAGGATGCTCCACATTCGCCATCTCGCGCTGGACGAGTTGGGCGGCGGCGTGGCTGACCGAGAGCGTATGCTGGCTGATGGCCGTCTCAGTGCGCGCGCGTTTGCCAGTATGCAGCGCGGCGGTATAGAGCCGGTTGAGCAGCGGGCCGCTCGTACCCGCGCCTTGCGCCTGGTCGAGCGCCCCGGCAAGCTGGCGCATAATCTGTGTCTCGCCCAGCACCAGCGATTCCAGCCCGGCGGCGACCCGGAAGAGATGGCGCACCGCGTCAGCGTCATCCTTGCGGTAGAGCGAGTCGAGCAAGGGACGCATCGGAATGTTTTCGGCGCTGAGCAGGCAATCGATAATCGCATCCTGGGCGAGTGAGGGATCGTCGCAGGTGGCGAAAACTTCGTAGCGGTTGCAGGTGGAGAGAACCACCAGTTCGTCCAGCGGCCCATGTCGCAGCGCCGCCAGCAGCGGCAGCAGGCGCGTGTCGTCCGCCTGGAGTCGCTCGCGTAGCTCCAGCGGCGCCGTGCGGTAGTCTAGTCCGACAAGAATAAGCCTCATATGCCGTTCATTCTTCTCATTGTGCTCATCGTGCCGCAATCATCATTCATTCCCGTTGCGCCGTCTCGTGTCTTCCCGGCGCGACGCCACCACAACAATCGGCCCCGCAGGTATCGGGGCTGGCGCCCTCCGAACCAAGAAATCGGCGCTCCGTCCCCGGCTGGATACGTTCGATGATGAGCTGGCGGATCATGTCTACGAACGCCGGATGCGTTCCCACCGTCTGCGCGCGCGCCATCGTTATGCCCAGGTTGTCCGCCAGTTGCCGCGCCTCCACATCGAGATCATAGAGCACCTCGACATGATCGGACAGAAAGCCAATTGGCGCAACCACGACCGCCTCTTCGCCCTCATCCTTCAGTACGCGCAGGGTATCGCAGATATCAGGCTCCAGCCAGGGCTGCGAGGGCGGGCCACTCCGGCTCTGGTACGCCAACTGCCATCGGTCGCCGATTCCCACCTCCTGAGCGATAAGCCGCCCCGCCTCGCGCAACTGGCTGACGTAGCGGCTGTTTTGCGCCATGCTTAGGGGGATGCTGTGCGCTGTGAAGATGACGGCCGCTTCTGACTGTTGCGGCGCGGGAATCGTCGCCAGCGCGGCGCGCACCCGGTCGGCGTTGGCTCGAATAAAGTCGGGATGGTTGTAAAACTTGCGCAGCGCGCTCACCGCGGGCGCGTCTGGCCCAACCTCGCGTTGCGCGCACTCGATGTCTTCGAGATACTGACGGCAGCCTGAGTACGAGCTATAGGCCGAGGTGATGTACGCCAGCGCGTGCCGCCTGCCGTCGCGCGCCATCTCGCGCAGGGTATCGGGCAGCAGTGGATGCCAGTTGCGGTTGCCCCAGTAGAGCGGCAGGGCGATGCCATGCGCGTCGAGCGATTGGCGTAGCGCCGCGATCAGGTCGCGGTTCCGCTGGTTGATCGGGCTGACCCCGCCAAAAAGCTCGTAGTGGCGCGCCACCGCCAGCATGCGCTCGCGCGGCACATTGCGCCCGCGCAGGACGTTTTCCAGAAAGGGCATCACGTCGTCCATGCCCTCGGGGCCGCCAAACGAGACGACCAGAATCGCATCGTAGGGCGCGGATGGCTCAGCTGGCTCCGGTGGCGCGCTGACGTCTGCGGCAGCGTTCTCTGTCATCGCTTACCTGCTGACCGCTTCGGGCGGCTTCGTGCCGACATAGACCACGCCGTCACGTATCTCGACCCGGTAGGTGGGTACCGGGGCGCTGGCGACACCATCCACGACTTTGCCCGTCGCCAGATCGTACTGGGCGAAGTGCCAGGGACAGGTGACGACACACGCGCCGTCGCAGATCGAAAGCTCGCCCTCGCTGAGCGGGCCGCGCGCATGCGAGCAGCGGTTGCCGATGGCGTAGAAGCGTCCGCCCGCGTGGAAGAGCGCCACCTGCTGGCCATTGAGAAAGACCACCCGCGACGTGCCTTCGGGGATCTCCTCGACCGGCGCGACATCGATCCATGCCTCGACGTACTCTTTGGGCTTCTGAGGCTTCGCGATCTTTGGTCCGCCTAGAGCATCGAGCGCCTCGGCCAGTGTCATGCGGATGCAGCTATAGAGCGGCGTATCACGCAGGGTATACATGCTGGTCTCGGCCTCGCGCAGCTCCTGCACCAGATCGAGGAAGTCGGCGGGTTCGTCGGTCTCGAAAGCGACGACGAATTCCTGGTCGTCCAGCCCGAAGGAGTAGGTGGTATTTAGCTTGACGGCAGGATATTTGCGGCCAATGCGGATGTGCTCGTCCATCATCACCTGGCGCTCTTCGAGCGAGAGGCGATACCAGGGGCGCGTCTTGACGAACGGATAGACGAAGAAGTACTTGGCGTCGCTGGGCGAGATGACCAGCCGCTCGGCGTCCTCGTCGGGGTTGTCGCGAATCTCATAGAGCGAGCGTTTGGTCTGCGCGAGATACGACGCGCCCAGGCGTAGGTAGCCACCGATGTTGGTCGAGAGGATCGCCGTCGCCAGTTCCTGGAACGGTTCGAGCGACTCGGCGACCTGCCAGAGCAGCAACTCGGCGTCGGCGCGCGTACCCATCAGGCTGTAAGGGCGCAGGAGCATCTGGCGGTGGAACGATTCAATCGTCTCGACCAGTTCCAGTTTGTGCTGCTTCTGGCGCTCAGCGGGCAGTCGTCGCCACTGTGGGTCGATGGTGTAGAAGGCGAAACGCACGTACTGGCGCTTCGTCGGCTGCGGATGCGCGGCGGGCTTTGGCGCGACGGTTGGCGCGCTCTGTGATCGCTGAGGTTGTTGGGTTCGTTGGGTGGTAATATCTTGGGCCATGGGTTATCTTTTCAGACTAACGCAGAAGATAAGCAAAATCACTTACACTATAGCGGAACAGGCCAGAGTACGCCAGTAGCGGCCAGAGTGGCTATAGATGAGGCGAGTGGCCCCATATCAGATTGCCAGAGGCGCTGGCGGCTGAAGCCGCGCCCTTCGGGCCGCTGGCGCTGCGTGCGCTTGACGCGCACTCCGAGCCTGTCGGCTCGCGCACCAGCCCTATGGGCTTCGCTGACGCTCCGCCGCAAAGCCCGCCTGCGCGGGCTCCCAGCGATGACCGATTTTGGGCGGCGCTCCCAGATAGTACACTATGTCGAGAGGAGTGAATGAGGGGTGAACGCCCTGACCAGGACTAGATAAGAACAGGAGCGGACAGATGCGCAAGATTGTCGTCTCAGAGTTTGTGACACTGGATGGGGTCATGCAGGCGCCGGGTGGCAAGGACGAGGATACCGAGGGCGGGTTCGCCTATGGCGGGTGGACGTGGCCGTATTGGGATGACGCGATTGGCGTCCACTTTAATGACGTGATGAGCGAGAGTGACGCCATGCTGCTTGGGCGCAAGACGTGGCAGATCCATGGCGGCGCCTTCGAGCCGATGGCGGAGGGCGATCCATTTGGCGACGCGATGAACGCGATGCCGAAGTACGTCGTCTCCACCACTCTGTCCGACACCTCGGCCTGGCGGAACTCCACCCTCATCAGCGGCAACGTGGTGGAGGAAGTGCGCGCCCTGAAAGCGCAGCCGGGCAAGAACATCATCATCGACGGCAGTAGCGTGCTCATCCATACGCTGGCGCGAAACGACCTGATCGATGAGTATCGCCTGGTCGTCTATCCGCTGGTGTTGGGAGGCGGTAAGAAGGTGTTCCCCGACGGCGTGCGGCTCAACCTGCGGCTCGTCGAGGCCCAGCCTCTCCCGTCGGGGGTCGTGCTGACGCATTACACGGTGGAGCGGCCCTCTTAGCTACTCCATCTGGACGAAGTGTTGGCGTTAGTGTGCGCCAGCCCTTTCCCCCTAGCCCCCTAAAAGGGAGGGGGAACCAGAATGCGGCTGGCGCCTCACCCCATCGAAGCGCCACAGTTGGTGCAGAAGCGGACGCCCGCCGCGTTGCGTGTCCCGCAGCGGCCGCAACTTCGGCCCGCAACCCCGGTAAGCGAGTTGCCGCACGAGCTATAGAAGCGCTGGATGGCGTAGTTGGGCTGGTGACAGTTAGGGCAATTTACCCATTTATCTGATCCACCTGTATCTGAAGCCTTTCTTGGAATGAGTAGTCTAGCGCTAAGAGGAGCTCCGCATACAACACAAAACCGAAGCTGCAGAGGATTCTCACTTCCGCATTGCTCGCACGTCTGATCAAATAAGATATCTCTAGGGACAAGTTGAAGGACGTGGTTCGGGTCGCCGTAGTTGGGAGCACGCTCCTGCAACAGTTGCCACATCTGGCGAAAGGCTGGCCAGTCTTGTCGCTTCGCTAGCGTACGAGCATTATTATAGAGCCAGGCAGCATCACGATTCTGCTCGTTATGCTGTAGGGCAGTTTCTGCATCAAAGTCGTTCGGCGTTCGCTCTAACAATGCTTGCCATGCGCCAATCGCCTCGCCCCATGAGCCTGCTTGTTCTGCACCTTTTGCTCGTTGGCGCAATCGATCTAACTGTATTGGCAGCAACTGGCGCTGGGTTTCCTCAAGCTGTTGGGCAGCGATGCCATTGCCGAATTGCGCGTCTCTTTCCACTACCTGCCGCAACATCGCCTCGGCCTGATCGAGATTTCCATGTGCTCGTGCGCTGATACCCTGCATGAAGAGGTCATTGAGATCGGCGGCTGGGGCAGGCACAGGCAGCGCGACGAGTTGCGCCGCTGGGTCGTTGATGTGCTCCTGAGCAGTGGGTACGATAGGTTGAGGAGCAGACACTCCAATAGACCAAGGCCTGCTAACAGCAGCTTGCTCACCAAGGCGTAGCAACTGCAAGCGCAATTGTTGCAAACCTTGCGACTCATCTGCTTGCATGTCAATATACTGAAATTCCACCAGCAGCAATGGAATCCGCTCTACATGGCGCAACACAACAGGTATGATCGGCTTGCCCAGTTGTTGCGAAAACAGAAGCTCTTTCGTCACCCAAGACGAAGCGACTGCGTCGGGCGAAAGGCCAACGACAACGATGTCACTTGCCTGAATGGCTCGTTCTATCTGTGTCGCCCACTTGTCTCCACCCTCCAGATGTTCGCGGTCAACCCACGTACGGAAGCCATAACTGATGAGCTCGGCTTCAAGGCGGTCTATCGTGGCGCTATCAGTACGCGAGTAGCTGATGAAGACGTTGGTGGGCCGGCCTATCGATGCTGCCATACCGTATGCTCCTGCGGATTCAGAGAGGTTGCAAGCATGCCATCAGTATAGCACGGCAGCATACTGGCTAAACGCTGCTGCTCGATAGCAAACACATATGCAGCTGCTAATGGTACTCCAAAAGCACGTACAGTATGGGCAGGACTTGCCGACGGGATTCAGCTTGCGGCACTGAACCTTAGATACCGATTCCCACGCACGCGGATTCATTCTCACCCCATCGAGGCGCCACACTGCGTGCAGTAGCGGACGCCCGCTGCGTTGCGCGTGCCGCAGCGGCTGCAACTCCGGCCCGCGACCCCGGTGAGCAGTGAATAGCCGCAGGAGGTGCAGAAGCGGTCGATGGCGCGGTTGGATTGGTGGCAGCTGGGACACATCACCCACGACTCCGGCCCGCCAGTGGCTGGGGCAGGCTTACGCGGAACG
>JAICKD010000412.1 GCA_025928125.1 Ktedonobacterales bacterium | reverse complement strand
TATGCAGATCTGTGGGCAACTTTGCCATGTGCTCGCCACCTCTCCTTCCCAACTCACCGCCACCCGACAACCCACGAGATATTCACGAGAGATTCACGCCGATGGCTTTCGACGTTCTCTAGCTGTTGACAAGACGATTGGAGTCACATTGGAAGCGCTCGTATGGTACTTCTCAGCAATCGTCCAATAGAGCTACCCCAATCTGGCTACCAGGCAGCCATAACTATTGGCTCTGCCAGACCAGCGTTTCCGGTCCTCGTGGCGGGGATACGAAGCACAAGACTTCTCCCTGTTAAAAACGCCTGACAGGTTCTCTCGGCTGCTCGGTATAGGACATCTGGTGCGTGTGGGAGGCTGAGTGCGGCATGTCTCGCGGCTCTCTTGCGCCACATGGCGACCGATGGGGATGTTGGCGGCGGCGCGTGTTACAATGGGCGGGCGGGGAGCAGACGCGCATTGTGCGACACATGCGAATCTACAGATGCGGTGGGAGCAGATAGCATGTCCCAGGAGTTGAAGATCGATTTCCTGACGGTATCGCGCTATGGCGAGCCGCCGGTTGAAGCCTCGACTGTGCGCGCGTTTGCCGCGGCTGGCCTGGGCGCCGCCGAATACGTGCCGCGCAACGAACCGGCTAGCGGAGGCCGCGAGCGCCTGGGCGCCTATCACATCGATCCGCCCGGCGTCCCGGCGCGGGCGCGCGTCAACGTCTCGCGCCATACCGCGCCCGTGACCAGCGGCATGAGCGAGCTGGCGTTCAACGCCCTCACGCGCGGACTGGTCGCCGAAGATGCCCAGACGCTACGCGAGGGTACGATTGCGCTGGATGTGCGTATCTTCGCCCAGCGCGAGCATGCAATCGTCGCGCTCGACTGGGCCGCCCAGGTATTGCGCATCCTGCTCGATCTGACGCAGGGCGCAGCCATCGACCCGGCGGCGCAGCGCAGCTATGGGCGCGCGGAGATCGCCCACATGCGCCCGCGCGATCCGCTGGCGCATGTGGCGCTGCATCGTGAGTTATGGGATGCGGAGTCGCACTGGCTGCATACCCACGGCCTACAAAAGTTTGGGCGACCTGAGCTTGACCTTGCGGCGGTACCCCACTCCCTGGAAGACGAAGGCTGGTCGTTGCTACGGGAGGTCGCCAGTCTGCTAGCGCATGAGGGGACACTCGTGGCGGGCCAGGAGATTGACTTCGAGGAGCAGGGGCGGCTCGTCGCCTTGGGGGCGCTTCCTGATGCGGACCATCAGGCGCCGTTTGGACGGCTACGGCTCTGCGATGCGGCGCTGCCGGGCGAGAAGGAATCGGTCAGCGCGGGGCGGCTGCTGGCGCGGATGGCGATGGCCGATGCGCAGCGGCGCGCTGAGACGCGGGATATCGCAGGCGCACTGGAGATTCTCGACCGCGTGCTGGCGGCTAACCCCGATGATTGCACGGCGCTGACCTCGAAGGCCGCGATCTTTTTACGGAGTGGCAATGCCGTTGAGGCGTTGAATCTCGGCGAGTTGATGGAGCTACGCGTACCTGGAGACTATCGCGGCCCGCTCACCGTTGGCCAGGCGCTGGCGACGATGGGACGCTACCGAGAAGCGTTGGTGGCGCTTGACCGCGCCATCTTGCGCGAACCGGAGGCGCCAGAGTCGTTCGATGCGCGCGCCCGTGTCTACGAGCGGTTGGGCAACGCACAGCCCGCGGCGACCGATCACGCGCGCGCCGAGTATCTACGACGGCAAGGCGCTCCGGTTGTTTGACACTGGGCGCGGCGATGTATACACTAACGGGTAAACACACGAGGTGAGGTAGCCCGGCGGAGAGGTCCGCAGAAAGAGGACGTAAACCGTGTCTGATCTTCAGGCCATTGGTCGTGCAGCGCAAGACTATCTTGCGACAAAGTTTGCCGCTCGTGAGCGCGCCTTGCCCAAGTCGCGCGCCGCGATCCGGCTCTGCGCCAATGCCATTCGCGCCGCTCACCGTGGTGAATTCGACCAATCTACTCGACAGTTGACCGAGGCTGGCGGCCTGTTGCGAGATATGGCGCTCGACCTGCGCGAGCACCAGGACATTTTCTATGCGGGATTCGTCGCCGACGCGCAGAAGGAATACTCCGAGGCGGCCCTCACCAGCGCGCTGATGCAGCGCCAGCAGCCCCCTACCCCCGACGTGCTTGGCGTCGAGTGGGCGCCGTATCTCAATGGGCTGGGAGAGGCGGTTGGCGAGTTGCGCCGCTACATCCTCGACCGCATGCGCCAGGGACGTCTCGAAGGCTGCGAAGAACTGCTGGCCGACATGGATGAAATCTACAGCCAGCTCATCACGTTGGACTACCCCGACGCCATTACAGGCAATCTGCGCCGCACCACCGACGCCGTCCGCGGCATCCTGGAAAAGACGCGCGGCGATCTGACACTGGCTGTGAGCCAGGAGCGCCTCAACGCCGCCATGAATCGCGTCCATGAGAGCCTGCGCGGCTAGGCTGAGGTCGTCACAACACGTCCTAACACGTCATAACATCCGCGCGACAGCCCACCAGATTCTCCCGGCGCGGGCATTGGGATATCTCAACACACGCCGCATCAAGTACAATCGTCGTAGTTTGAATGGCGGACGCGACCTCAGACAGACGGTATGCCCAGGAGGATCACCATGGATGATGGGACAGTGGCGCGGCCTTTCGTCCATAATGCGCAGGCGGATAACGATGTTGCCGAGGCAGCGGCTGCCTCATCAGCGGGCATACGCGAGGTTGGTCTGACGCCTGTGCCAGCTTCGCGGCTGGGCGCCTGGGTTCGCCTGATTCGCCCATCGGCGCTGCTGCTCGTCCTCGTGCCTGCGCTCACCGCGCTAGCGCTGCTATGGCTACGTGGCGTGACGATTCTGGCGCTTCCGGCGCTGGCGGGGATCGCCAGCCTCGCATTGGTACAGGCCGGGGCAAGCCTGCTCGATGTCTACCTGGAATATGCCCGCCGTGCGCATCTGCCCGAGACCGAGCGGCGCGATCATCTGACGGCGCGTGCGCTGCTGGCTCGCTCCGCGATCAATCCACTCAACGTGCTCCGTCTGAGCATCGTGCTGATCGTCTTGGGCGGACTTGCCGGTATCCCGCTCGTCATCTCAGGCGGCTGGCCGGTTGCGCTGCTGGGTCTTGCGGGCGTGGCGATTGCCTTTCTCTTCTCAGCCACCTCCTTTGCGCTCAAGCGTTTTCCGCTGGCTGATTTTGTCATTGGGCTGGCTCTGGGGCCGGGCATCGTGGCCGGAATGATGCTGGCGCAGCGGCATACGCCAACCAGCCGCGATCTGCTCTTTGCTGGCGCGCTCGGATTTCTGGCGATGCTGCCCGCCGCTGGCGCGCACCTGCGTGACGCCCAGCAAGACGCGCTCCTCGGGCGCAAAACGCTGGTGACTGTCTTGGGCGATGGCTTGGGACGGACAATCTATCTGGTCTGGCTACTGGCGGGGATGGCGCTACTGGCGTTGGCCGCGCTACCACATGGCGCGCCACACGGCGCATTGCTGGGATTCCTCGCGCTCCCCTCATTCGCGATTCCCGTCAGCGGCGCGCTGGTTGCCAAACCGGGCTACGCGCGCGAGCAGGTCGTCTTGCAGGAACGACGCGCCTACGCCGTCTTCGCCTTCTGGTTCCTGTTTGGCCTCGCGATCAACGCGATCCTGATCAGCGGGCTGGGGCCGATTCCCGCGACCGTCTAGCCCTCACCGCCTCTCGTCACCTGTAGCCGGTTGACGCGCCGGTTTTTCGCTGCCTAGAATCCTGAGTAGAGATGCGTTTCCACGACCCAGCAGAGGATACCTCCGTGACACCTGACGAGACGACGACGCTCAGCCCTGAGCTACGGGAACAGTACGCGACACTTACCACTATCCTGCGGGAGTTGGGATCTGTGCTGGTGGCGTACTCTGGCGGCGTGGATAGCGCGCTGCTGCTCAAAGTGGCGGCTGATACGCTTGGGGAGCGGGCAGTTGGAGCGCTGGCCGCCTCGCCCGCGTACGATCCCGCCGAAACTGAGGAGGCGGTCGCGGTGGCGCGGCGGATGGGCGCGCGCCTGGAGGTCGTGGAGAC
>JAICKD010000804.1 GCA_025928125.1 Ktedonobacterales bacterium | reverse complement strand
TGTCGCCGTGGATGGGGGACCATACAACAGCACGCCGGTAGATATCGCCGCGAACTGGACAGGCGAATGGCAGGTGCATATGGCGCCAACGCTACAGCCCTACACCCTGGAGGATGCCGCAGCCTACGAACTATCCCGGCTTATCTGGTCGGGTGGCATTGGCACAGGGAGTGTCACGGCAACGTCAGCGGATGGGTACCTCGTAAAGATCACGTACCCGAAGACCTCGCTTGGCGGTCCCAATCAGACGGGGTATGTGCTTTATCGCGCGGGCGCGGTAGTCGCGCTGGATGACTCGGCGCATCAGGCGCTTCCCTGGATTCCCGTGGCCAGCACGCACGAGATGGCAATCGCGCGCCAGTTAGGCTGGAGGTGATCAGCTATAGGACAGAGCGGCCAAGAGCGGCGGCGCAAGTTCCGCCAGCGCGCCAGTAACACCGGATGCCCTGGGTAGCCTATACTGAGGCCAGAGAGCGGCAATCAGAAGGAGGCTACACCCATGAGCGATCTGGATACGCGCGAGAAGTATTCGCGCTACGTCACCACCAGCTTCACCGCCATCGAGCCGGTCGTCGTCCATAGCGGCGAGGGCGCGCGCATCACCGACGCCAGCGGGCAGGAGTATATCGACTGCTTCGCGGGTATCTCGGTCGTCAACGCGGGCCACGGGCATCCCGCCGTGCGCGAGGCGGCCAAGGCGCAGATCGACCGGCTCACCCACGCGGGCAGCTACACCTACTATGTCGAGCCGGTCGCCGATTTCGCCGAAGCGCTGGCCGAGGTAGCGCCGGGACGGCTGCAGAAGACGTTCTTCTCCAATAGCGGCGCGGAGGGCATCGAGGCGGCGCTCCGGCTGGCGAAGGTCTATACCGGCAAGCGCGAGATCATCGCGCTGGAGCGCAGCTTCCACGGGCGCTCGTACGGGACGCTGAGCATCACCGGCAATATGACACGCAAGACACGCGGCGGTCCCTACGCGGGCGGCGTCGCTTTCGCGCCCGCGCCTTACACGTATCGCTCGCTCTATGGCGATGATCCCGAGGTAGTGGCGGAAAAGTGCGCCCAGGCGCTCGAAGAGACGATCCGCTTCCACACCAGCGGCGATGTCGCGGCGTTCATCATCGAGCCGGTGATGGGCGAGGGCGGGCTGATCGTGCCGCCGGTCTCCTATATGACGCGCGTCAAGGAGATTCTGGACCGCTACGATATCCTGCTGATCGCCGACGAGGTGCAGAGTGGCTTCGGGCGTACCGGCAAGCTGTTTGCCATCGAGCATTTCGGCGTGGAGCCAGACATCATGGTGATGGCGAAGGGTATCGCCGATGGCTTCCCGCTGGCGGCGACGATTGCCCGCGCGGAGATCGCCGATTCGTTCCATGTCGGCGAGCATCTCTCGACCTTTGGCGGCAATCCGGTCTCATGCGCGGCGGGGCTGGCGAATCTGCGTGTGATGCAGCAGGAAGATTTGCCGGGGCAGGCGGCGCGCAAGGGCGAGACGGCGATGGCGACGCTACGCGGCTGGCAGGAGAAACTGCCCGCCATTGGCGAGGTACGCGGCCTCGGTCTGATGGTTGGCATCGAGCTGGTCTCCGACCGCGCGACCAGGACACCGGATGCCACGCTGGCGAAGGCGGTGCGGGCATACTGCCGCGAGCATGGCGTGCTGGTGGGCGTCGGCGGCTCGGAGGGCAACGTCGTGCGGGTACAGCCGCCGCTAGTCATCTCCGACGACGACCTGGCCCATGCGCTCGATGTGGTCGCTGCCGGGATTGGCGCGCATGCTAGCGTGGCGGCAGAGGCGTAAGGGCTGGCGTAACTGGCCGGCGTAACTGGCCGGCGCACCTGGCTGGCGCACCTGGCTGGCGCACCTGGCTGGCGCACCTGGCTGGCGCACCTATGGGCAGGGTTAGAAATATT
>JAICKD010000394.1 GCA_025928125.1 Ktedonobacterales bacterium | reverse complement strand
TCGACCGCGCCAAGCTAGAGGGCTACCTGCGCGAGTTGGCAGCTGGTACGCTGACTAACGAGCGCATCTTCGACGACAGCGGCCACGGCGCGCTCACCCTCGATACACACATCCCCACGGATGGCGCGACGCCTTTCCTGGCGGTCACCGGCCCCCGCCGCGAGCTACTGCGCGGCTCAGCGCTCGCCCCCTATGAAGCGACGCCACACGGTGATATGATGCTGGCAGGCTGCTTTGGGTTGCTGCGCGCGGTGGCGGCGCTCGATAGCGACTACGCCCCGGCCGTCGCGGGCGTGCTCGGCGAGGCATAGCTGCCAACAATAGCCACTATGTTCTCCCATCATCAGGGATATGTGCTCTTGACGAGAGAGGGTTGATTCATGGAACGATATCTGCGCCCGCTGGCTATCGCGGTGGTGGTCGTCGAGGTGTGTGTCGCGGCTTTCACCGTTCCCGTACTCTACGTTAATCTCTTCTTCTTTTTCGGATTTCGGGGATTGGCTGCCAACCCAGTGATCGTCCAGGCGCTCACCATCACCGGGCTGACTCTCACCTTTGTTCTGGGCATTCTGGCGCTCGTCGTCGCGGCGCAACGCGGCCACCGTTCCTGGTCCATCGCATTCGCAGTCTTGCTGGCGCTGTTCGCCTACAGTCCGCTGTTTCTGACCGAGGTGGCACAGTCCCCAGGCTTTCTCGCTGACTCTGCCAACTTCAACCTGAATACCCCCACATACGCGTTTGTCGAATTGTCCAATTACATTCTGCCAGCGATCATCCTGGCGGTGGTTGTGCTCATCTACAGCCTGCGTTATCGGCATGTCAGTGCTCAGGGACAGGAGGCAGGGACACTATGACCACCAACCAGCTATCTCTGGCACGCGCACGAGCGAACATCGGCCTCATCCCGCTGGTCCTCGTCGCCGTACAAACGATTCTGCTCTATCTGACGACCAGCTCGCCGCCCACGCTCAATGCCGTCTATGGCTGCTCGTCGCTCTGTGGGTCAGGCGGGCAGCGCTTTGTGCCGCTGATTGCCGCGCTCTTCGGCATCGCCATGTTTGCGCTGCCAACCATCATCGGCGCGTTCAGTCGCACCTGGCGGAGCGCGCTGGTGCTTGCGGTGGCGCCGTGGTGGATTGTCGTGATCGCCCACGCGGGTACGCTGCTCACGCCCTACATCGGCCTCGGCGGCAATGCGCAGGGCGGTCGCTTCGATGCGCCTTTCTGGCTGAGCGCGACCCAGCTTCCGCTGCTACTGGCCTCGCTGGCGCTCTTCGCGGCGCTGGGTATATTTGGCTGGCTGGCGCGGCACGTGCTCGCGGGTGAGTAGCGGGAACTCCGCCGATCACGCAAAAAGCCCCGCCATCCAGTGGATCGAGGCGGGGCTGCTGAATAGTGCGAAGACTCTCGCACGCGCGGACGTTGATGCCGCGGCGCTAACTCTCCACTTTGGCGCCGTGGCTTGAAGAGCCACCTTTGCGGCCGGCGACACGCGCCTCATCGCTGCTCCACTCGTGGGCTGTACCCTGCTCGTGGGCGGCGCGCCCGCCGCGACTGGCGATCTCACGTTGCTTCTCGCGGTCCATCGAAGCGAACCCACGACCGCGGCCTTTCCGTCGTTCCTGTGTTGCACGTTCTGCCATCTCGACTATCCTCCTGTATCCACCTGTTGGCGCGCGCCCAGATTCTCGGCAACACTTGCGCGTCAGAATCGGCGGCAATCGCGCTCCGGCTTTACCGTATGCCTGTAACCCTGAAAAACGATAACTAGCAATTTCCAGGCCAACCTGTGCCATTCGCGCAACACTACCCCGACGCCCCAGATGCATGAGTTTTACCACGCGCCCCGACTCGCCCGCGCTGTCACGCCGATTGACCCCTGTGTAGTGGACGGACTATACTTGACCCATAACCGCCACTTATGTGTCCCCCGGCGCAGTGGCGCGCCGGATGCCCCCGGGAGGTCATTGCCATGGTGCAAGCTTCGTCCAGCACGGCGGGCAACCCCGCTCAAAGCCTGCCAGAACAGTATAACGCCAGCGCCGTTTTTCTCGATAGCGCTCTCGCCCAGGGATGGGGTGACCGCATCGCTATTCGCACCCAAACAGAGACGCTCACCTACGCCCAGTTGGCCGAGCAGGCGAATCGCGCGGGCAATGGTCTCGCGGCGCTGGGCGTTGAGATGGAACAGCGCGTCGGCCTGCTGCTCTACGATTCCCCTCAGTTCGCCGCCACCTTCTTTGGCGCGATGAGGCTCGGCGCGGTGGCCGTTCCTTTCAATACACAACTGCGTCCACAAGACTATCTGTACCTGCTCAACGACTGTCGGGCGCGCGTGCTGGTCGCGGAGACCGACCTCTGGCAGCAGATCGCTCCTATGCGCCGCCAGATGCCGTTCCTGCGCCATGTCGTGCTGGTGCAACGCGATGGCGCGGAGGCTGGCCGCGACCCCAACACCGTGGACTTTGCCGCGCTGCTCTCCGGCGCATCCGCGACGCTGGCAATCGCGCCGACCACCCGCGACGACGCCGCCTTCTGGCTCTATAGCTCCGGCAGCACTGGCTTCCCCAAAGGCTGCGTTCATCTGCAACACGACATGGAATACTGCGTCGAGCACTACGCGAAACCCATCCTCAACCTGACGCCTGATGATATCACCTTTTCCGCCGCCAAGCTCTTCTTTGCGTACGGCCTCGGCAACGGGCTGTATTTCCCGCTGGCGGCGGGCGCGAGCGCCATCCACTTCGCGGGGCGCGTCACCCCAGACGCCGCCTTCCAGGTGATCGCGGAGCAGCGACCCACCATCTTCTTTGGCGTGCCGACGCTCTATGCCGCCATGCTGGCGATGCCAGACGCCGCGCAGAAATACGATACCTCGTCGCTGCGGCTCTGTGTCTCGGCGGGCGAGTCGCTCCCCGCCGAATTGTTCACGCGCTGGAAGGAGCGGTTCGGCGTCGAGATCCTCGATGGCATCGGCAGCACAGAAATACTGCACATCTTCATCTCGAACGTCGCTGGGCAGGTTGTACCGGGCAGCTCCGGGCGTCTGGTTCCGGGCTATGAGGCGCAGATTGTCGACGAGCAGGGCCAGCCGGTCGCCCAGGGCGAGATTGGCAATCTGCTGATCGCGGGCGACAGCATCTGCTCGCACTACTGGAACAAGCACGAGCGCACCAAGGCGACGATCACCGGGCGCTGGATCGCCACGGGCGATAAATACTATCAGGATGAGCAGGGCAACTACTGGTATGGCGGGCGCTCGGACGATATGCTCAAGGTCAGCGGCCAGTGGGTCTCGCCAGTCGAGGTCGAGGCGGCGCTGGTGGCCTACCCCGCCGTGCTCGAAGCGGCGGTTGTGGGCGCGGAGGATGACGATGGGCTGGTGAAGCCGTATGCCTTCGTCGTGCTCAAGCAGGACCAGCCGCCCTCCGAGGCGATGAAGGAGATGCTCAAGCAGCACGTCAAGACGACGCTCCAGCCGCACAAGTATCCGCGCTGGATCTCGTTCGTCGCGGAACTGCCGAAGACGGCAACCGGCAAGATTCAACGCTACCGCCTGCGCGAGCAACTGGCCGAATCGGGGACGGCGGAGTGATGTGAGGTTGGTTCGCGGCATGAATGCTGCGGCTAATCCCGACTGTCCCTGAAGCCCCGTGCTTCACTTAGTCACCTGAGATGTAAACTCTGCTATGAACCCGCGCAGGCGGGTTTTGTGGCGGAGCGCAAGCGACGCCGTTCAGGCGCGGTTTTAACCGCCAGCCTATTCCAACGTGCGGATCACACGGCAGGGGTTGCCCGCAGCGAAGACGTTGGCAGGGATATCGCGGGTGACGACACTGCCCGCGCCAATCGTCGTGTTCGTGCCGATCGTGACGCCTGGGCAGACGATCACGCCGCCGCCGAGCCAGACATTATCGCCAATGGTAATCGGCGCCGAAAGCTCCGGCCCGGCGATACGCTCCGCCGCCGTGAGTGGATGGGTCGCGGCGAGCAGTTGCACCGACGGGCCGCACTGCACATTCGCGCCGATGCGCACCACATTGCAATCGAGGATGATGCCGCCGAAGTTCATGTAGAAGTTTTCGCCGATGAGGATGTGTTCACCATAGTCGCAGTAGAACGGCGGCTCGATAGTCACGTGATCACCCATCGCGCCCAATAACTCGCGCAAGAGGGACTCGCGCAGATCGCCTTCATCTTCGCGTGACTGGTTGTAGCGGCGGGTCAACTGGCGGGCGCGCAGCCGGGCCGCCGCCAG
>JAICKD010000673.1 GCA_025928125.1 Ktedonobacterales bacterium | reverse complement strand
GCGCTGGCTACCTTGCAGGAGGATATGTACCTGTGGCGATCAAAGAACCTGAAGTCATGAACCCCTATGCTCAAGCGGTCGCGCAATTCGACGCCGCCGCTGAACGCCTCAACCTCTCCCCGTCGCTGCGCAAGATTCTGCGCAAACCGAAGCGCGAGCTGATCGTCAACTTCCCGGTGCGGATGGATGACGGAACCATTGAAATGTATACAGGCTATCGCGTCCAGCATAATGTCAATCGCGGCCCAGCCAAGGGCGGCATCCGCTTCGACTCCAATGTGTCGCTGGATGAGGTGCGCGCGCTGGCGATGTGGATGACGTGGAAGTGCGCCGTAGTCAATATCCCATTTGGTGGCGCCAAAGGCGGTGTCATCGTCGATCCGCACGCGCTTTCACGCACTGAACTGGAACGCCTCACTCGCCGCTATGCGACTGAAATCGCGGGCGTTATTGGCCCCGAAAGCGATATCCCCGCCCCTGATGTCAATACCAATCCGCAAATCATGGCCTGGATAATGGATACCTATTCGATGCATCATGGCTACTCGGTGCCTGCCGTGGTCACGGGCAAACCGCTCTCGGTAGGCGGCAGCGAGGGCCGTATGGAGGCCACCGGACGCGGCGTCTATATCACTACGCGCGAGGCGTGCAAGGTACTCGATATTCCGCTCAAGGGCGCGCGTGTCATCGTGCAGGGCTTCGGCAATGTTGGCTCGATCACGGCACGGCTGCTGCACGAGGCGGGCTGCAAGGTGGTTGGCCTAGCCGATGTCACGGGCGGCTACTATAACAAGAATGGCATTGATGTGAAGATGGCCCTCCGCTACTCGCAGGAACACGGCGGGCTGTTGAAAGACCTGCCCCATGCTGAGCACGTCGAGGGCAAGGGCATTCTGGAGATGCCCTGCGATATTCTCATCCCGGCGGCGCTCGAGGGCCAGTTGACGGAGGAGAACGCGCCGCGCGTCCAGGCCAAGCTGATCATCGAGGCAGCGAACGGCCCGACGACGAACGAAGCCGACGCGATCTTCCACGCGCGCGGCATCCCGGTCGTACCCGATATCCTCGCCAACGCGGGCGGCGTGACGGTCAGCTACTTCGAGTGGGTGCAGGACCTCCAGCACTTCTTCTGGACGGAGCACGAGATCAACGAGCGCCTGGAGCGCATCATGGTCCGCAGCTTCGAGGCGGTGGAGGCCAAGCGCGAGGAGCAGAACTGCGATTACCGGCTGGCCGCGTATCTGCTGGCGGTCTCGCGTGTTGCCGAGGCGACCCAGGTGCGCGGCATCTACCCGTAAGCTACAGGCAAGCAATACACTCTCAGGGCGGCGATCATTCGTGTGAGTGGTCGTCGCTTTCTCGTGCGTGGCAACCATCCGCTAGACCATCGCGCCGAGATACAGTAGAATGGTGCGGTCGGCTGGCTGGTTGTATCGAGGCAACTGGAGAGTTGAGAACGAGGTACGGATGTCCGCGCCCACACAGAGACGGCCTAAATGGCTGAGGAACACATTCCTGGTTCTGCTATGGCTGATACTCGTTGGAGCTTTTGTCTATCTTGCTGTAATGCTCTTTCTGCGGACAGGCGCAAGTCCAAGCACAATCGCGATAACATTAGCGCTCTTCACATACATCGTGTATGTCATGTGGCGACAATTGCGTACCAGGCGTGCGGTCGCTTGGAACAACAAGGGACTGTTACTCGCGCGCCAGAAACGCTACCAAGAGGCCATTATCGCTTACGAGCGAGCATCAGCAATTGCTCCAAAATCCGCGGCTCCATGGTCGAACAGAGGGATTGCGCTCGTCCGCCTTGAGCGTTTTGATGAGGCGCTAGCCGCCTACGATCATGCGATTTCGCTGGATAAAACCGATGATTCGCCGTGGCTCAACAAGGGTGTTATCCTCTCACGATTCAAGAGATATGATGAGGCTCTGGCTGCATACAATCACGCCTTGACGCTGAATCCTGCCGAACCGCTTATCTGGTACAACCTGGCGAGTCTGCTGGAGGATGATCTCAATCAGCATGTCGAGGCACTGGCTATCTGTGAGAACGCCATTGTGCGCGGTATTTCGATTGGTGGAATATGGTGCGTCAAGGGTGCGGCTCTCCATGCGTTGGGACGTGACGATGAAACGCTGGGTGCCTATGAGCGCGTACTTACTTTCCCCACCAATGATTTCCTGAGTTGGGCCAGCCGAGCGCAGGCACTTGCTGGTATCGGGCGCGGCGAAGAAGCGCTTGCCGCGTATGACACGGCGCTTACCTTTAACGTCGATGCAGCAGCTGTACTGCATAAGAAGGTCAAAGTATTACGCGCGCTTGGCCGCGAGGATGATGCGCGGGAGGCGGAGCGTCTGGCTGAAGAATTAGATCGGTAGCCGCGTCTGGTTCCCCCTCTCCTGCGGGAGAGGGGGTAGGGCAGTGAGGTCACTCCAGCACGATGCTCTGCTTGCGCGCGAGGTAGCCCAGCTTGCCCGCAAGATTCTCGATGGCCTCAGGCCAGGTGAACTCGGCGGCGGTCTGCCAGCCAGCGGAGCGAATCTTCTCCTTCTCCTCGGGATGGTGCAGCAAATGGAGCAGATAGCCGACGATCTCGTCCGGGTCTTCG
>JAICKD010000500.1 GCA_025928125.1 Ktedonobacterales bacterium | reverse complement strand
CGTCGGTCTTGCGCCAGAACGACATATACGCTCGATGCTTCCCCAGGTGATCTCGCTTGGAATCGCGGGCATCGGCATCCTGGCCTACCATCGGCTGGATACCTTTCTCATTGCCCAGCTCGGTCACGTAAATGATGTCGGTTACTACAGCGCGGCCTATAAGATGACAGAGGCGCCGCTGGCGGTGATCGTCGCAATCTCAACGACGGTGCTCCCGCTGGTAAGCTATCGTGAGCTCGACGGGGAAGTTCGCGCGCGGGTGGCGACGCTGACCAAGCATGCGCTGCGATACGGGTATGCGCTGTCGCTGCTGGCAGCCGTGAGCATGACGGTGTTCGCGCCGATTATGGTGAGGATACTGTACGGTTCCCGCTTCGAGAGCATCGTGCCAGCGGTCATCATCATGGCGTGGAGCACCGTGGGCCTGGCGATCAACAACATCACATCCGCGGTGCTCACGGGCATTGGTCGCCAGCGCATTCTCTTACCGGTCGTCGGCGTTAATCTGGTGATCAATCTCGTGCTCAACGTGATGTTGATTCCTCACTGGGGGTATCTCGGCAGTTCCGTCGCGACAACGGTGACTGAGGACTTCAATGTCATCGTTCAGGTGCTGATCCTCTGTATCATCCTTCGGCGAATAAGCCTGATTGGCACCACGGTGCTGGCGGTCATCTTAGGAGCAGTGTGCCTGGTCGGCATATTCACCTTCAACATCAAACCCACCCTGGTTGAAGGGTCTATCGTGATGGTCGTTTTGTGCGTCATACTCTTCGCGACTCGAGTTGTCACCATAGATGACCTCCGGCGGCTGGCGCGGTACGGAAAGCGCTTCCTTCAGCGGTTTTCGCCGAGAAGAAGAGCCAAGAAGCCGTCGCGGGAGCAACTGAGTGACCCTTCGGTATCAGTCCCAATGTAGGGGCGGGTGATGTGGTGTACGTGGGCGGTCGATGACGGCTGCATGGGAACGACGGGATCCGCGCAAAGCGCGTATGCGCGGAGATCGCCGAAGAAAGAAGGATCGCGAGAAGAATGATGCAGGACCTCTCCCAACAACGTTCCGACGCCGTGAGCAGCCAGTGGACGCCACAATCACGGGTAGCGCTCATCGCAATCGCGGTCTTGCTGATCGTCTTTACACTACTGAGCGCGCTCGGCATCGTGTCTCATAAGCTCGATGCGCTTGTCCTGGCGATTCCCCTCCTCGTCACAGTCGGCTTGCTGGCGGGTCTCTATACCCCACGGCTGAGCCTTATTCTGCTCTTCTTCATGATTACGCTGGAGTTCTTCTATCCAGCGCTGCTGACATCGGGTGGCGCTCATGTGCGCATCGACCAAATCCTTGGTCTGGCGGTGAGCACTGGCACATTCATCCGTCATATCAACAACGGCACGGCGAGGCAGCTCTTTCGTCGCGTACCGGGCCGCCTCCCCGCCGCTCTCTTCGTCCTCGAATCACTCGTTTCCGCGCTCGTTAATCACCAGGAACTGAGCGTTGGGCTTCCACTCATCGCTGAATTGGTCATTGGCCTCATGTGCTACGCTGCCATCATCTTCATCGCCAGCGAGCTGACCAACGCGACCTTCATTTTGTGGGCATTGCTCCCCATCGCGGCGATTGAAGCGCTGCTGGGCATTATCTTGTATGGCGTCAGCAGGGTATTCCACCAGCCTGACATGTTCGGCGTGCGTGTCGAACCATCGAGTGGCCTCCTCACAGCATATGGCACGTTCTCGGAGCAGAACTTTTTCGGCCATTATCTCGCAGCGGTGACGATTGTGATCGTCGCGGTCATACTCAGTCTGCTGTTCCGTGGGCGACTGTTCACACCCCTGTCACTCGCATTGGCGATGGTCGCCGCGTTATGCGCGGCGGGAGGCATTCTGAGTCTCACCCGAGCTTCGTGGCTGGGGTTCATTCTCGGCGCGATCATCGTCACGGGTGTGACGATATGGGTGCGAGGCAAGTTCAGGCGAGATGCGTTAGCAAGCGCGCCCAACGCCTATAACAGCACGAACGGCAATCGAAACGCCCGTCGGCTGCCGATTGTGATTGGCTTCTCCCTGTTAGGTGTCGCGATAGTGGCTGTGGCGCTCCTGCTGTTGATCCGTGACGGCAGTCCGATTTCGACACGCATGGCTTCGCTGCTGAATTTCGAGAGTGGCTCTGGTGGTAATCGTGTCAAAGTCGTCTCCCTGGTCGTCGACGAATGGGCCAACAGCCCTATCTGGGGACGTGGCACGGTGACGTACTATCTCTTCGAGAAGGGCGCGCCGCATAACTACTGGATCTTCTCGATGGGGCTATCAATCCTCCACTTTTCGGGGATCATCGGCGTTCTGCTCATGCTCTGGTTCCTGGCGGCTTTGTATGTCGCCGTCGTCAGGGCGGTACGTCGGTCAGGGCCAACACCGTCTCGCGCCGTCACCATTGGGATGCTGGGAGCGATGACGTGCATATTGTTCTGCGCGCAGGCAACGAACTCGATGTACCTCATGCTGTTCTGGGTCTTCCTGGGTCTCGCGGCGGCGATGCCCACGCTGGCAGAGTCGCTCGATGAACAGTCGAGGCGGCGGCAAGCGATGTTGCGCGCATTGCCCTCTGGCGCGGCGCGCGGCGACGTGATCCATATCATCGACTCCGGCGCTATTGGCGGCGGGCCACGGGTGCTGCTCTCGGCGGCGCGCGGCTTGAAGACCTATGGCTGGCAGTCGGAACTGATCTGCGGCAATGACGGCCCACTGGCCGAGAACGCGCGCCGGGCTGGCATCCCCGCGCAGGCGCTACCCATTGCTGGTCAGGCGCGGTTCGCGCGCGCTGTGCCGCGATTGGCGTGGCAACTGTCTCGCGCGCGGCCAGACGCCCTGCTGGTGTCTGGGCCTATCGCTGGCTGCCTTGCTGGTCTGGCGGGTCGCATCGCGGGCATCGACACGATAGTCTACGGCGCGGGCTACCCTTCGTACTATGCGGACCGCGGGCTCTACCGGCGGGTGCGTAACGCGGTCGTCGAGAAGATTGCGTGTTCCTGCGCCTCGGCGATCTGGTGCAAGTCACGGGCCGATGTCGATCTCTATCACGCGCGCAAGGCCTCTCTGCCAGAGAAATTCGTGCTCGTGCCGAACAGTGTTTCAGAGGACGTCATGGCCCGGCTGCAAGCGCTGACCAACGATCCCGGTCAGCTTGCTGAGACCCGTCAGGCGCT
Organism: Ktedonobacterales bacterium; assembly: GCA_025928125.1. Lineage (GTDB taxonomy): Bacteria > Chloroflexota > Ktedonobacteria > Ktedonobacterales > JADMIN01 > DAHUXT01. Next base: position 294 of record JAICKD010000500.1, on the reverse strand, counting down.
GGCGAACAAACTGGGCGTCGCCGGGAACGGCCCAATCGTGGTATTTGTCGGTCGTCTGGTGCCTGAGAAGGGCGTCGCGGTGCTGGCGCAGGCGTTCGCGCAGCTGCTGAGCAGATACCCCACGGCGAAGTTGGTCATCGTTGGCGAGGGTCCAGACCGCGCATCACTCGAAGCGTTGGCGCAGCAGCTTCAGATTGCCCGGAGTGTCGTCTTCGCCGGGGCGCAGAATGACGTCGCGCCCTTCTATCTTCTTGCCGATGTCGTTGCCATTCCGTCTCACTCCGAGCCGTTCGG
>JAICKD010000540.1 GCA_025928125.1 Ktedonobacterales bacterium | reverse complement strand
CGACGAGCGAGGTCTTGCCGATGCCTGCCTCGCCGCTGATCAAAGCGACCCGCCCACGCCCTTCGCCAGCCTGGACCAACAGGTCGTTCAGCGTGAGCAGGAACGGGTCGCGCTCCAGTAGGTCCACCGCCATCGCGCCACCTCACCTCCGCCAGCGCTGTCCGTGCTCGTTCGCGTCATATGGTTGCGCGCCCGCATGTGCATATCCATAGAGATGTACGCCCTCAGACTACAACATGGAGACGCACAATGTGAGGCTATGAGGCGCGATATGTGCGGTTTTACCACACGGTGCGAAGAAGAGGAGTAGCAAGTAGCTCTTCAGCGAGAAGTCTTCGGAAAGAGCGCGGGCCAGAGGTTCACTGCCAAGCAGATGGCGAGCGCCAGGCCAAGCGGTCCTGAGAGGCCGAAGAGCAGCGAATCCACGAACGCGCCAGCCGGGCCAAGCGCATCGAGCAGCGGCGCGATGAGCAGCGACCCCACCCGCAGAATCGCGGCGCTATTGCCCAGCCAGAGCGTTGCCGTCACCAGCTTTGCCGAGAGGATGTGGCCGCCGGAGAAGCCGGGAACCATGCGCGGCGCGATACCGCAGATGAGCAGCGCGATGAAGCCGATAGCCAGACTGTGGCGGGCGGCATCTGGCGAGAATGGCGCGCCCAGATTGAGTGTTCGCGCAACGCCGTCGATCACCAACAGCGCGCCGCCCACAATCGCCCAGGTATAGGCGCTCGCCACCAGCGCCACAAACGGCCCATAGGCGCTGCGGTCGCTCGATATCTGCCGCCGGTAGTGATGCGCCGCCGCCTCAGGCTCGGGGGCCAGCTTCGCCACCCGCTGCGGCAGCTTGCCCCGCGCGCGCATCAGCCGGATGAAGAGGCTGACGAAGATCAACAGCACGGCTCCCACCAGGAGCGTGCCTAGCCCCTCCAACAGGCCGACGCCGCTGCCAATGCCCACCAGCGCCAGCGCCAGCCCGCCAAAATAGCCGATGGCGAGCGGCCAGAACAGCTTCCGAGGGAACGGCTCCAGCCCGGCGTACATCGGCAGCGTCTGCGCCGACATCGCCAGCGCCATCGGAACGAGGAAGCCGAGCAGGCCGAGGGTGACATTGATCGCGTCGCCGCTGGCTGGCACGACGCCCGCGACCGCTACGACGCTGGCCAATGATACATTGAACAGGTTGATGATGGCGGCCAGACCCAGGCTGGCGAAGATGCCGACGAGAAAGGGAAGCGTCTTCTGCAGTTGGGGGCGCGTGCTGAGCTTTGGCCCCTGCATTGCTGTCGCGACGAGGATAGTCAGAAACCCCAGGAATGCGACCATTTCGAGCGCTCCACTGGTGACCATCGCGATCTTCCAGATACCCTGGCCCGTCGCGGCGAAGAGTGGCTGGCCGATGCCCCGCAGCACAATACCCACTACGAGCGTTCCAAGCAGCCAGGGAATTGCGTGAGGGAAGGCCAGCCCGGCGCCACGCAGCCGCGGCAGGAAGTGGAGCGCAACGCCCAGGATGAAGAGGCCCGCCCAGCCATAGAGCTGGAGGTGGCCGTGCGCCTGGGCCAGCGCCACCCACCAGGCGCCCGTCGGCACGTGGAACGCGCGCGTCAGCGTCAGCACGGTGGCCAGCACGAAGCCGCCGCCCGCGCCAATCAGCAGCGCCGCCCCCAGCATCGGCGCGACCCGCGAGAACGATTCCTGGCGACGCGCGGGGCGTGCCGGAGCAAGAGTTGACATGGATAAGTCCTTATATTATATACCTGTTTTATCTGTTTCGATTAGCGCGTCCGCACGGGGTTGCCTGAGGGGTCGCGGCGGGGACTCCAGAGCGGATAATCGATGCCCGCGAGCCGATTGATGACGAACGCCTGCACGGTGAGCATCACCACTGCCAGCAGCAGAATGATAAGCTGCCGGGGCTGGGTCAGGATGCCCAGCGAGATGATGAGTGTGGTCGCGCCCGCCGGGGGATGCGGCGCCTTCAACAGCACCATCAGCCCCGAGGTCAGACCCAGCGAGAGCGCGGCGGCAATCACCCGCGGCCCGGTGACACCGACGGCATATGCTGGCCCCGCCATCGTCAGCCCCGTGACGACCAGGCTAAAGTAGCCAGCCACCACGCCAATCGTGTGGCCGATCAGCGCGTTGCGTGGTGACGCGGTCGGGGCGGTCGGCGTGTAGAAGAAGAGGAACGCCGTCGGGCCAAGCGAGGGGAAGACAAACGGCGAGCCAGTGACCACGGCCACCATCGCCATGACGCCAATGCTGATACAGCCATTGATGAAGCTGAAGAGCGCCAGTATCGGCACACGCGCATAGTGCGCCAGCAGCCACTTGAGCTGAAAGCGGCGAAAGAGGCCAGCCAGAATATCGGACATCTCGCCGCCGATGGGATGCTGGCTGTCGATGCGATAGCCGTCCCGCGAGGTGTCCGGCCTCGCTGGCGCCACTGGCGTTGCTGGTATCTCGGTGTCACCTGGGTCCGAAGTCGTCATGCTCACCCTCGTCGTCTATCCGCTATCCGCTATCCGCTATCCGGCTGGCCCCAGAGCTACCGAGGACGCGCCTGCGTGGCCAGAGCGTAATCAGCAAGGCAAGCAGGAAGGCGATCAGGCTCACCCCAGCGATCCACCAGAGGACGCCGCCTGTCCGCCCAGACAATAGCTCGAACAGCCCGACGGTGATAAGAAAGAGCTGCGCGAACAGGATGGCGGCGACCAGATAGACCTGCCCCTGCACGATGGCCACGAATCCCGGCGACCCGGTATAGTCGGGGCCGCGCAAGTGGCTCGCGTGCTCATCTGGCGTGGCGTAACCTGGCGCATCGTCGGGATTGGCAAGATGCTGGCGGCGCATCAACGCCTGTTCGTCGTCGGCGATCTGCCCCCAGGCAGGCGCGCCGTGGTCGTCGTCGTCGTACCGGTCCATCTCGTCCGTCATCGCTCTATCTCCCGCACCGCGTAGACGATGCCACCGCTGGTATGCAGCTCGATGATGGGCAGCGGGCGTGTCGGCGGCCCGGCAAGCACGTCGCCGGTAAACGCATCGAAGAAGCCCTCGTGGCAGGGGCAGTGAAATTTCTGCTCGCCTGGCTGGTAGAGTACGGCGCAGGAGAGATGGGTGCAGACGTCGCTGTAGGCCACCAGCCCCTTCCCCGGCAGATTGACCAGGATGCCCTGCGCGTACTGATCGGGAAAGTTGAAGACGCGCCACTCGTTCTCCGCCAGCTCGCCTACCCGCGCT
>JAICKD010000556.1 GCA_025928125.1 Ktedonobacterales bacterium | reverse complement strand
GGATAATTGGGCACGCCCTCGAACATCAGCGTGGTGGCGCCGTTGGCCAGTGGGCCATAGACGACATAGGAATGGCCGGTGACCCAGCCGATATCGGCGGTACACCAGTAGACATCTTCCTCTTTGAGGTCGAAGATCCACTCGTGCGTCAGCGAGACGCCGGTGAGATAGCCGCCGGTCGTGTGGAGCTGGCCCTTGGGCTTGCCGGTGGTGCCGGAGGTGTACATGATGTAGAGCGGATGCTCGCTATCCATCGGCTCCGGGTCCACGATACGCCGCGCCTCCCGGTTGACGGCCTCGTGATACCAGACGTCGCGCCCCTCTTTCATCGTCACCTGGCGCACGTCTGGCCCCACCCGCTGGACCACCAGCACATGCTCGATGGTGGGCGCCTCAGCCACCGCGGCGTCGGTCGTATCCTTGAGCGGCACGATATTGCCACGCCGCCATCCGCCATCCGCCGTGACACAGAGCTTGGCCTGCGAGTCGTTGATACGGTCGCGGAGCGCCTCGGCGCTGAACCCGCCAAAGACAACCGTGTGCGGCGCGCCGATGCGGGCGCATGCCAGCAGCCCAATCGCCAGTTCCGGAATCATCGGCATATAGAAGGCGACACGGTCACCCTTCTTCACACCCAGATCGAGCAGCACCGCGGCGAAGTTGTTGACCTCACGGTAGAGATCGCGATAGGTCAGCACTCTCGTGTCGCCTGGCTCACCCTCCCAAATAATGGCCGCTTTGTTGCGTCGCGCGGTGGCGATGTGGCGATCCACGCAGTTATACGATGCGTTGAGCTGGCCGCCTACGAACCACTTCGCCCAGGGCGCATTCCACTCCAGCACGGTGTCCCAGCGCTTGGACCAGTCGAGCCGGTTCGCCGCCTCTGCCCAAAATCCATCGGGGTCGTCGTGCGCGCGCTGATACACCGACTCGTCGCGCACATTCGCCTGCGCCGCGAACTCGGGTGACGGTGGAAAGCGCCGCGTCTCCTGGAGTAAAGCGTCAATGGTTGTGGAAGCGCCGGAGGAGTCCTGTGGTGCTGACATGCATGCCCCCTTGACCGAATGGAACGTTCATTTACGAACACAGCCGCGTCGGGCGGGCGAGAGCGGTGGTTGCCCCGGTGAGTCGCGCGATTTCCCGCGTTTTGCGCCACCACGACACACACCTTGTATACGCTCGTCAATACCATGATACCAGATTTTTAACAACATAACAGCGCGACATATTCGCAATGCTCCAAAAAAGGGAGTAACTATGTTACACTGGGAATGAAGATTCACTCAGTGTTATTGCTGAGCTTCTACGATGTAGATGTGAAAGGAGGAAAAAGAGACCGGGCGGCATCGCGAGATGATGGCCGTACCCGGGCAAATACATTGCGAGATAAGGCAGTTTTTTACCATGGTCGCGTCTCGGTCACCAGCACGTTGTAGTGTTGGCGACTCATCTTCCAGTGAGAACGCATCGTTCTCCGTAGAGGAGAGGAGTTTGACTCGTGGCAGACAGTAGAGCCCCCCTGCTTGCAGATCCCGCGCCCCTGGGCCTGATGGGATTCGGGCTGACAACGTTCATCTTGAGCCTTGTCAACGCTGGCGTGCTCAAGGAAGCAGGCGACATCAGAGTTGTCATTGGCCTGGCAGCATTCTATGGCGGTCTTGCCCAATTGTTGGCTGGTATGTGGGAATTCCACAACGGCAACACCTTTGGCGGAGTCGCCTTCAGCTCATACGGAGCCTTCTGGCTCTCCTTCGTAGCACTCCTCATTCCTGGCTTTGGGGTTACCTTCGGCGCAGCTACCGGTCCCTCAGGCGCCGCGGTTGGCTGGTACCTCATTGGCTGGGCCATTATCACTGGTATGCTGACACTTGGCACCTTCCGTCTCAATGGAGGGTTGGTCGTCGTCTTTGTACTGCTGTTCATCACCTACATCCTCCTTGCCCTCGGATGGTTCGGTAACGTTGCAGCCGGTGACGGCATAACGGCAATTGGTGGCTGGATCGGCATTCTCACGGCAATCGCTGCCTGGTATGTCGCCCTGGCAGGCGTTCTGCGCAGTGTCTCCGGCGGCAAGATCGCGCTGCCCATCATGCCCATGTCGTAGTCGTATATCGGCTTAGTAAATCGGCATGCATACAAACGCCGGGGGGCTGTTCCGCTCCCCGGCATGTTGGGAATCGTAGCAACCTTCCCCGGCACATTGGACGATGTAGCAACTTCGCGGCATGAATGCCGCGGCTAATTCTTCCGGCATTGATCTCCTGCGCAAACGCTGCGCCGAGCGTAGTGATAACTCTTCAGGCGCGATTTAAACCGCTCACCCCCGCCCTACCCTCGCGCTTTGATCTGCTGGGCGACGTGATAGGCCAGCGCCATCGTCGAGAGCATCGGGTTGACGCCAGATGCCGTCGGGAAGCCGCTAGCGTCGCCGATGTACAGCCCCTCGACGCCGTAGACCTGGCCGTCGGGCCGGGCAACCGCCGTCTTCGCGCTGCCACCCAGCCGACACGTACCCATCTGGTGCGCCGTGCCAACGACTATCCGATTCGGCGCGACCCCCCGGCGCTCGATCTCCGCCAGGTAGCGTTTCATGCTGGCCTCGGGGACCGCGCCCGGTCTGCCGTCTTCGCTCTGGAACGAGAGCAGCGGCGAGAAGTTGTGATTGACTGTCGTCGCGCCCCCGGCGAATCCGATGCGCGTCACCTCCTGCATCCCGCGCGCCAGATGCCCGCGATCCACCGCGTTTGGCCAGTAGTGCAGCACTGGATCGCCCTGCTTATCGAGCGTGATATGCCCCTCGCCCGTGTCGCGCGTCAGCACGATGAAGACCGCCTGATGGCGGACCCGCGTCATCAGCTGCTTGAACTCCTGGCCGCTATTCCAGGGGGTCGCCAGCCCCAGCAGCCCTGGGTGCGCGGGCATCACCTCGATGCGGAAGCCATAGTCGCCGCGCAGGCGCGCGAAGTGGTCGGTATAGACGGTCTGGAGGCTGCCACTCCACGTCTCGATGGGATCGGGATAGAACGCACCGGACGCCGTCACCGGATGGAGCCGCAGGTGGCGGCCGATGTTGGGGTTATCCAGCCCTGAGCGCAGCAGCAGCGCCGGGGACTCCACCGAGCCGCCCGCGACGACGACGATGGGCGCGCGCACAATTACCCGCCGCCGCTCGCCCG
>JAICKD010000507.1 GCA_025928125.1 Ktedonobacterales bacterium | reverse complement strand
GCCCCCGCCCCCACCCCTTAATGGGAGACGGTAAGCAGAGCCTGAATACGCGTTTGGCATTCTGGCTCTGCTTCCCCGCCCCGACGCGCGCGCGGAGAGGGTCTGGGCCAACAAACTCACCACAAGTGGTATTACGCCTGCGGCTTGTCTCTATCATGCGGGAGGCTGCTGAAGGGCAATGAGCATGCTCATGCCTGGATTAGCCGCGGCATGAATGCCGCGAAAGCAAACCCGCCTCTAGTCTGCGTCCATCTTAATCCAGCCCTTTTTGAGGGCGTGGACCACCGCGGCGGTGCGGTCGTTGACCGAGAGCTTCTTCAGGATGGAGGTGATGTGGTTCTTCACGGTCTGGTCGCTGATCTTGAGCGACTTGGCAATCTCTTTATTGCTGTTGCCGCGCGCGATGTAGTCCAGAATCTCGATCTCGCGCTGTGAGAGCGGGGTAAACACCTGCTGCACTTCGGGCGGCTCTTCCTGGGTCATCTCGCGGAAGCTGCGCAAGACGCGGCTGGCTACCGTCGGACGCGAGAGCACATTGTCGTTGATGATGTAGACGCCGGTACTCACCTTGCGCACGGCGCTGACCAAATCGTCGGCGGAGATGCCTTTGAGCAGATAGGCCGCCGCGCCAAGCTTCATCGACTGAAAGAGCTGCTCCTCGTCCTCGAACGCCGTCAGCATGATGATGGCGGCGCGTGGCGACGAATGGCGAATCTGCCGTGCCAGTTCGAGCGCATCATTGGTGGAAAGAAGCGCGTCTATGAGTACCACATCAGGTGTATGCAGCTTGGCTAGATCGAGTCCGGCGGCGCTTTCCGAGGCCTCGGCGACGATGGTGCAGTCCCCCGCCTCTTCGAGCGCATTGCGACAACCCTGACGAAAGAGCGGGTGCTCATCGATAAGCATGACACGGATAGATTCCATTGTATTTCTCCCAGCGCGAGTAGTAGAACAGGTACGCGGCGCCTGGCACGTGGACAGAGAAACAACAGGTGCAGTATATACGATGCACAGGCATACCTGCCGCCCAGTGGGTCAAACGGCGCCAGCCCGCAGACCGACGCCGTTCGTTGCCGCCAAACACTAGATAATACCACGCGCGCTGCCTCAGCGGATACCCTCTCTCGCGCGGATGCGCGCCGCCGCCTCGTCGCGTGTCATGCGGCCCGCAAGCAGCGCGTCAAGTATGCCTTCGAGCGTCTCACTCGATGCCTCTGTACCCACCGACATCACCGGCTGTGTGTTCGCCGCGCCGGGTTCGGTTTCCGCAGGCTTCGGCTCTAGCCGCGTGCCAAGATAGCGATTGCGTACCGCCACCGTCATAAAGATGGCGACCATTGTCGCGCCGACCAGCAGGGTCACCAGACCCGCTCGCGTCGTCTGCTGCCAGTTGTCGGCGGGCGCGCCAAGCATGGCGCTGAGCGACGCCTGTAGGGCGATGATCAGCCCACCAGCGCCCGCAATCACGCCACCAGCGAGCAGCACCAGGACAAAGATGCGGTGCGGCCACGTGACACCGGTCTGGTTGGTACGCGCGCCGAGCCGCAGCGTGATAAATACGAAGGGCAGACCTACCAGCAAGAGCGCTCCCGCCGAGGCGAAATTCTCCACGGGCGGTTGCGAGCCTGCGGGGACGACATGCTCGATCGCGTTAATCAGCAATGCCTGTACGCCCACCCAGAACGAATAAGCAAAGATGACGCCAGCCAGCGCCCACTGGACCAGTCCCGCCGCAGGCACGCCAGACGGCAGATCCGCCGCTTCACGGGCATAAAGCCAGCGATACGCCAACACCACGACGAGGCCAGAGACAAGCGCGCCCGCGATAGTCGGCGCTCCATTGGTAAGATTGTTCGGCGGGAATGGGAGACCAAGCAGGTAGCGCAGAGCCGCCTCAAAGATTCCCCGGGAGCCGCTCAGCACACTTGAAAGCCCATAGCCGAACGCCAGCAGATGCGCCACCTGGCGGATCCGCGAGTGGCGATCACTGCGCGAGAACGCGGTATAGCCTACCCAGCAGGCTGTGAGGAACAGCGCCGCGCCCCACTGCGCGACGATCTGGCGCAGTGAATAGGAGTCGCTGGGAAAGCAGGTGAAGCCCTCAGGGTAGCCAGCGCAGGGATTGTATGAGCCACTGCGGATCAGGATGGCCAGAACAATACCCTGGACCGCCTGAAACCAGACCGAGGTGGCAATGAAGACAATGATCAGCTGCGCGCCGAACTGATGCAACCGCTGAAAGACTATCGCGGCTGTTGTGGTGGCGTGCGTTCGCTGTCGCTCCCACTCGAGTAGGGCAAAGAGACCCGCTGTCGAGAACGCCACCGCAAAGATGGAACTGAGAGAGCTATTCCGGTTGCCGAGTTGCGTGATGCCTACTGCCGCTGTACCAATAGCAATCAACACCGCAAGCAACTGCGTGATGTTGAGAAAGTACGAGCGGACAGCCCCACCGCCTGCCGCCGGATCGGTGGCCATGTCGCGGCGGATTAGCCAGTAGTGGAGGCCGCCAAGCCCCAACGTGACCAGCCATACCACGGCAAACGCCACCACTGTCTGAACGATCTGGCTGTGGGGAGGCGCAAATTCATACGGCCCGTGTAGTGGGGTCATCGAGAGCAACAGCCCCAGCGACACCGCAGTCACGACCGTTGCCGCGATCAGCAGGGCAATGCAGACAGCGTAGAGATAGACGCGATAAAAATTGCGTACCATGGAGCGGTTCCCCTTCTCCGGTTCAGGAAGACGTGCCTCTTGTCCCCGCCGGTCGGGGAGCATAGCAAGCGACCGTACCCAGAATGTGCATGGAACCACTCTACTGCATTACGCAGCAATCCACCAGCCATCGTTCGCAGAATCAGCCGTAGTATTGGTCGTATTTTCGTTGGTTAGTTCAGAGCCGCGGGATGAAAGCCATTCTGTTTGTCGCACATGTGATTTGGCCCCATCGGCCTGTTGCAGAACGGGCATCGCGGTCGGCCAGACGCCACGATGCCACGGATGTGCTGCGCCAGTTGCTCGGTCTGGGCGCGCGAGAAATAGACGCTGAAGGGGAACTCCGCGTCTTCCTGCGCGAAGTATTCGCCGTCACGCTCGATGAGAATCAGGGGTCCCGCTCGCAGGGTGGTGCGATCTACCGACTCATCGTAGCCAATCTGCATGTTTCCGACGGCAAACTCGATATCAGGCTCTTCGGGGAAGTCAGTGGGGGCGCTCGGCAGCTTAGGAGCCTTGGCGACGGCCTCGATCCGTAGCGCCATGCCACTGGTGATTCTGGCAATCAATTGCTCTAGCGCCTGACCAAGCGCATCCAGTTGCTCGCGTTCGAGCCAGAGGCTCGCGCTGCCACGCAGGCTGCGGGTATAGATGCGGAAGCGGCGATTTCCTGGCTCGCCTATCGCCTCCGCACCGAGAAGTTGCGCTCGTCCAAAATC
>JAICKD010000521.1 GCA_025928125.1 Ktedonobacterales bacterium | reverse complement strand
CGTGCGAGAACAGGCGCGGCTGGCCCCGCCCGATCTTGTTGTCAATCCAGCCGCGATGACCAACGTGGACGCCTGCGAGTCCCGCCGCGATGAGGCGCGCCGGACGAATGTGGACGGGCCGCGCTGGCTGGCCGAGGTCTGCCGCGACCGTGGCGCGCGCCTGCTCCACATCTCCACCGACTACGTCTTCCCTGGCGACGATGCCCAGCCGGGGCCATATGCCGAGGACGCCACTCCGCGCGCGATCAGCTACTATGGCCAGTCCAAGCTCGATGGTGAGCGGGCGATTGCGGCGGTCTGCGGGGGCGATGCGCCCTATGCGATTGTGCGAACGGCGCTGGTTTACGGTCTGGGGCGGCGCGCCAACTTCGTCACCTGGCTGGCGGGCGAGTTGCGTGCCGGGCGGCGAGTGCGTATCGTCCGTGACCAGTTCAATACGCCGACCATCGCCGACGATCTGGCCGCCGTGCTGCTCTGGCTGGCGACAAACGAACGTACGGGCGTCTACCACGCCGCCGGGCCTGATCTGGTGGGGCGGCATGAGTGGGCGCTGGCAATCGCGAACTACTTCGGCCTCGATACCAGCTTGATCGATTGGGTCACCTCCGCCGAGCTGGCCCAGCCCGCCCCACGTCCGCTACGGAGCGGCCTCACCTGCGCGCGGCTGCTGGCCGAGCAAGATGCTCCCAGCCTGCGCGGCATTGCGCGCGGCCTCTCCGAGATCGACTGGCTGGCAAATTAGCCGCTGGGCGATGAGGAATCATTGCGCGAATGTGGCGCCACGGCGGCTGGCGGCTGAAGCCGCGCCTGAACGGCCTCGCTGACGCTCGGCCACAAAACCCGCCTTCGCGGGTTTCAGTGAGACTCCATTACTGGGTACGCCGTGGAGTTGGGTCTGGTGAGTCCGCGTAGGCGGACTTCGTGGCCGCAGGCCGTATAGGCGCGGTTTTAACCGCCAGCCGCCATAGCTGCCATCACCCATCGTCTCCCAATGAGCGGGTATACTCTACACTGGGAAGTGTCGAGCGAGAGTGGACAGTGAGGCGATGCTGTGGGCATGAGCACAGAGGCGACGATTCGCGTGCTTTTCATGGGTACGCCTGATTTCGCGGCGCCGTCGCTACGGGTGCTGGCGGAGCAGGCCAACGCGGGGCTGGCGATGGCGGGCGTAGTCACACGGCCCGACAAGCCCGTTGGCCGCAAGCAGCAGGTCGTCTTTTCGCCGGTCAAGCAGTTCGCGCTGGAGCATGACATTCCCATCTACCAACCGGGGCCGTTACGCCGCCCGGAGGCGTTGGCGCTCCTGCGCGACCTCGCTCCCGATCTCATTGTCGTCGCCGCCTTCGGGCAGATACTGCCACCGGACGTGCTGGCGCTGCCCTTGCATGGCTGCCTCAATGTGCATGCCTCGCTGCTGCCTCGCTGGCGTGGCGCCTCGCCCATCAACGCAGCCATCCTGGCGGGCGATGCCGAGACGGGTGTCACGATCATGCTGATGGACGCCGGGCTGGATACCGGGCCAGCGCTCGCACGCCGCGCCATACCCATCGGCTCTGATGAGACGGCGGGCGAATTGAGCGACCGGCTGGCGCTGCTGGGCGCGGAGTTGCTGGTCGAGACGCTCCCCCGCTGGCTGGCGGGCGTCATTACTCCTGAGCCGCAGGACGAGTCGCAGGCGACGGTGACACGCCTGCTGCAAAAGAGCGATGGGCTGCTCGACTGGCAGCGTCCGGCGGATGAACTGGCGCGGCAGGTGCGGGCGTATACGCCGTGGCCGGGAGCCTTCACCACCTGGGAGGGGCGCACGCTCAAGGTTTTGCGGGCGCGGGCGATACCGTTCGAGACCGATTTGCCGCCCGGAGCCTGTTTCGCATCAGCTAGTGATTCCTCGCTGGCGGTCATCTGCGGGGAAGGGGCGCTCGCGCTGGAGGTGATACAATTAGAAGGCAAACGCGCCATGTCCTCCGCTGATGTAGTGCGCGGCCATCCGTCGCTCGCCAGCGCGCGCCTGGGCAGCTAGCTGACGATTCGGTGCGATAAGCGCCGCTCACGTTGGCCAACGTTCGCTGGCGACTAAAGTCGCGCCTATATGGCCCGCGGCCACCAAGTCCGCCTGCGCGGACTTCCCAGATCCCGTCTGCGTTGAGATTATGGTTGGCAAAATGCGGCCTGATAGCGCTTGACAGCGGTCCTCATCTGGTTCGTATATCCGTAGCAGAAATGAATGGTTTATAGACAGCGATGACTTCTCTCCCGACGACAGACAATACAACGCCTGAAACACTGACTCCTGCCCGCACGGACCTGCTCGGCCTCACATTTGCCGAGTTGGTTGCGTGGCTGGCGGAGCGCGGGCAGCCAGCATTCCGCGCGAAGCAACTGGCAGGCTGGATCTATACCTCGCTCGTCCCTGATTTCGCCGCCATGCGCAACCTCCCGACAACGCTTCGCGAGCAACTCGAACGCGAGGCGAGCATCGCTGGCCCGCAGGTGCGCGCCGAGGTCAAGGCGAAGGATGGCCGGACGCGCAAGCTGCTGCTGGAGCTTGCCGATGGGCGGCTGATCGAGACGGTGCTAATGCTCTATCCCACCAGCGGCGAGAGTCGGGCGCGGGCGACGGTTTGCGTCTCGACCCAGGCGGGCTGCGCCTACGGCTGCACCTTCTGCGCGACGGGCCAGATGGGCTTCGACCGCCACCTGACGGCGGGCGAGATCGTGGCTCAGGTGCTCCACTTCGCCCGCGAGTTGCGCTTCCAGCCGTGGACTGCGCCCGATGGCGAGACGATTGACCGTGTGAGCAATCTCGTCTTCATGGGCATGGGCGAACCATTCCACAACTATGACAACACCCTGCGGGCGGTACGCATCCTCAATATGCCCGAGGGATTGAACATCGGCGCGCGCCATATGACCATCTCGACGGTCGGCCTCGCGCCGGGCATCCTGCGGCTGGCCGAGGAGTCGCTTCAGGTCAATCTGGCAATCTCGCTCCACGCGCCCAACGATGAGATGCGCCTGAAGACGATGCCCGTCACGCGCAAGTATCCGATTGCGCAGGTGCTCGACGCCTGCCGCGAGTATGTCGCGTGCACCAACCGGCAGGTCACCTTCGAGTATGTGCTGCTGGCAGGCGTCAACGATGCGCCCGAACACGCGCGCGAGCTGGCGACACTGCTCTCGCCGCTCCGCCACCTCTGCCACGTCAACCTCATCCCCGTCAACAAGACCGCCGCCACCTACGCCGTGCCGTCGGGCGAGGCGGTCCGCGCCTTCCGCGAGACGCTCCGTGCGGGCGGCGTCAGCAATAGCGTCCGCGCCGAGCGT
>JAICKD010000437.1 GCA_025928125.1 Ktedonobacterales bacterium | reverse complement strand
TAACTGGCAATCTGCACAAATGGGTCTGCGCGCCGAAGGGGTCGGCGTTTCTCTACGCGCGCCCCGACCGCCAGCCGATGCTCCAGCCGCTGGTGGTCAGCTGGGGATGGCGTGCCGTCGCGCCCGGCCCCTCGCCGTTTCAAGACTACTTTGGCTGGACCGGCACCAGCGACCCCGCCGCCTATCTGAGCGTGCCTGCCGCCCTCGATTTCCAGCAGCAGCACGACTGGCTCACCGTCCGCGCGGCGTGCCACGAGCTTGTCTCTTCCGCCAGCCAGCGTATCGGCGCGCTCACCGGCCTTCCGCCGATCAGCCCGGAGACGCCCGACTGGTACAGCCAGATGCGCGCGATCCCCATCCCGCGCACGGATACATCCAGGGAGGAGCTTCAGCGGCGGCTCTGGGACGACTACCAGATCGAGATACCCGTCGTGGACTGGCAGGACCAGCGCTTCGTGCGCATCTCGATTCAGGCGTACAACACGCCAGCCGATGTAGACCGGCTTATCGCGGCGCTGACTGCTCTCCTCGGCGCCTGAGCGCTCCGCCCTTGCCTGGTAATAATTGCCCACGCCAGCGCGTCGTATGTTCGGCACAGCAAGCCGCGCTACGGCGCTTAAGGAGATATGGCAAGGGGAGGGGCCATCATGACGATCTTGAGAGGCAGGCGGATAGAATCCAGTGGGCATAGGGCGCGGCGAGGCTTGGTCGTGGCGAACATCCTGGGCGCGATGCTCTCGCTACTTCTGGGCGTCTCGGTCCTTGCCGCCTGTGCGCCATCGCAGCAGACGACACAGAAGCCCACGGCTACGGCAAAGCCGACGCCCGCGCCTCGGCTGGTCTACCAGGCCGATTGGTCGCATGGCCTGAGCGACTGGATGGCCACGCCGGGATGGACCGTCTCAGGCGGCGTGCTCGTCAGCGATACAGGCGCCGACCGTCAGATCACCAGCCCATTCCGCCCGACGACGCCCGACTATGCCGTGGAGTTCCGCGTCCAGCTTATCAGCGTGGCCCAGAACGTCGGTACGGACTTTAGACTGAGCGCCGACTCCACGGCAAGCGCGGATGGCTATATGGCGCTCTTCGATCACATCATGCTCCACCAGTGCATGTTTGCCTGTCACCCCCACCTGGCGGTCTATATCGAACCGATGGTGGACCAGGATGTGGGTACGGGTACGGTCCAGATACACGATTTCGAGCCTGAGACCCACCTGCTGACCTACCGGGTGGAGGTGCGCGGACCCCTGGCGACGCTGGTGGTCGACGGCCACGTCTCCAGTCACGCGCGCACCTCCCGGACGCAGCAACTCTCGGCGGGCGCGATCCACTTTGATTGCACGGGCGTCGCGTTGCGACTGAGCGACTTCAAGGTGTACACGCTGTAGGCGATTGCGGCGATTCTGTTGTACGCTCTCCAGAAGTGTCCGCATCGGTTTTGCGCTGTAGAGAAGGAAGGGCGCGGATGTCTTATACAGTCCTGCACCGGGATGATATTCGGGAAAGCGTCGGCAGCTACGAGTTCGAGGGCTATCTGCACGGCGATAGCAGCATCTCCTTCATCTGGGTAGACCTCCCGCCTGGCGCGGGGCCAAAGCTGCACAAGCATCCCTATGAAGAGATCTTCATCGTCCAGGAGGGCCGCCCGCTCTTCACCGTTGGCACAGAGACGCTCGAAGGGCAGCCGGGGCAGATCATCGTCGTTCCACCAGAGACGCCGCACAAGTTTGTGAATATCGGCGAGGGGCCGCTCCGGCAGATCGACATCCACGCCAGCAAGCGGTTCATCACCGAGTGGCTCGAAGAGTGATGGGCATTAGAGTGCTTGGGGCGCCACACAGCTGGCGACTAAAGTCGCGCCTAAATGGCCTGCGGCCACCAAGTCCGCCTGCGCGGACTTTCCAGATGCTACCCCGACGATAACCTCGGTGGGGCGCGTGGAAGAAACCCGCGACGGCGGGTTTCGTGGCGGACCGCAGGGAGGCCGTTCAGGCGCGGTTTTAACCGCCAGCCTACTTGCGGGATTGCGTCGCCAGCTCGTAGAAGCGCTTGAGGCGGTCGTTCACCCGCGCGTGGATCTGGTCGGCGGCAACGCCCATCAGCAGCGGAATGCCCTCATCCACCGAGCTGATCGGCCAGATGTTGAACCAGCCCTCTTGCGCGATGGCGTAGGCCACGTCGGGGCGGAGCATCAGGTCGCGCGTGTTGACCGCCGGGATGACAGCGCCGTAGCCGCCGACAGGCTGCTCGCCCGCCGCCCGCCGCGCGCGGCAGAGATCGAAGAAGCCCTCGATCTTGGTGTTCACGCCGCCAATCGGCTGAATCTCGCCATACTGGCCGACCGCGCCCGTGACCGCCACCGAGCGCCGGATGGCGACCTGCGCCAGCGCCGAGAGCAGCGCGAAAAGCTCCGCCGCCGAGGCGCTATCGCCGCCCGTGCCGCCGTGCTGCTGCTCGAAGCGGATGCGCGCGGAGAGGCTCACCGGGCGGTCCTGCCCGTAGCGGTTCGCCAGGTAGCCCTCCATCGTCATCAGGCCGCGAATATGCTCGGCGTCCGCCTGTTCGGCGCCCCGCTCGACATCGAGCAGCGAATAGTCTTTGCCGACGCTGACGATGGCGCTGATGCGCATGGGGACGGCGAACGAGCCTTCCGAGGGGTGGACCTCGTAGATGCCCAGGCCGTTGATCTGGCCCATCGCCGCGCCAAAGGTCGCCGTCATCTCCTGGCCGGAGAGGATCGCGTAGCGCACCCGCTCGGCGCTGCCCGTCTGAAGCTGCCTGCGCTGGAAGAGCGCGTTATCGACATCCTGGCCGCTGGTCGCGGCGGCGTTGCGCGCTTTGGCCACGCGCCCCGCCTGGAGCGCCAGATCGTGCAGCAGCAGCAGATCGGTCGAGAGCCGCGTCCGCTGGAGGCCATCCACCCGTCGCGCGCCCTCCTCCACAAGCCGCGCGACGCCCGTCGGGTCGAAGGCTGGCAGGCTGTGGCGCGCGCTAACGCCAGTGGCGAGGGCCGCGTAGGTGGCCTCGGACTCGCGCTTCCACTCGGTATCGTAGTTGCACCAGATCTCGTAGCGGAATATGCGGCTGAAATCTTCGGTGTTGTTGACCAGCGCCGCGTAGGAGCTATTCGAGCCGATCATCACGACGTGCGCCGAGAGCGGAATCGCGGGCCAGCCCTGCTTGAGCAGCAGCGAGCGATTGCGCAGCGCCGTCGAGAGCGCGTTCCATGTGCTCGAATCGAGCGTATCGGTGGCCGCGAGGATGAGCACGCCGCCATTGGCCCGTAGCAGCGCATCCGAGAGGTCGGTCTGCCCCAGCGAGGCCACGACGACCGGCGCGCCCTTGCCCGCCGAACCGCCGGGCAGCGAGTCGGGCGTGGGGGTGACATGCGCCGTGGGAATGCTGTCCTCGGCGAACGGCAGATCGTCGCCCTTGCTGGCGAGTTGCTGCAACGCCGCGGCGAGCTTCGCCACGTAGGCGCGCGCGCCGTCGCTGGGGGCCGCCGATGTCACGATGGCCATGATCTTGGTGACGAGCGTGCCGCGCTGCTGGGCAATCGCCGCCGGGTCAGGATCACTGGCGGGGGCGGATGCCGCGCTCGCGCTGGCCCCCTGGCTGGCTGCGGCGCCATTGCTAGCCGTGTTGGCGGGATTGGCGCTCGTGTCGCCGCCATCACTGCTATCACTGCTATCGCTGCTATTGTCGCTGGAATCACTGTCGTCGCCGCCACTGGACGCGCCATCCCAGTTTCCGGCGATCAGGCGCAACCCAGTCTGTAGCGCATCGGTGAAGTCCGCGCCAGTGTCGTCCGGCACAGCCAGCACCATCGGCTTGCCCAGCGCATCAAGGTCAGGCACATAGCAATATTCCACCGGAACCGGCGCGTTGACCAGCACCTGACGGGCCAGCGAGG
>JAICKD010000184.1 GCA_025928125.1 Ktedonobacterales bacterium | reverse complement strand
GAGAAGGCGGGCATCTGGGATATCTACCGCCGCGCCGGGTTCATCGTCGATCCGCCCAACTGCTCGATGTGCCTGGGTATCGCCAGTCGCAAGGCGGGCAAGGGCGAGGTCTGGCTCAGTTCGCAGAACCGCAACTTCGAGAACCGCATGGGCGAGGGCTCGCTGGCATGGCTGGCCAGCGCCGCCACCGTGGCCGCGAGCGCGCTGGGGATGGAGGTCGCCGATCCACGGTCGCTGCTGGCGCGGGTGGACCGCGACCGGTTGGCGCGCATCCTGGGGCGCAAGGAGAACCGACCGCTGCCGGAGATTACGACCGTTGAGCCGACGATGCATGTCGAGCCACATGCGGCTGGCGCGAAAGAGACGCAGGCTACCAGCCAGGTGGCGCGCGGACGGGTCCAGCGTTTCGGCGATTCGGTGGATACCGACGCGATTATCCCCGGCGAGTTCTGTCATCTGGTCAAGCTGGAGGAGCTGGGCGACAAGGCGTTTTACTACGTCCGGCCAGAGTTCCGCGAGCGGGCGCGTGAGGGCGCGAACATCATCGTCGCGGGCGAGGGCTGGGGCAGCGGCTCCTCACGCGAGATGGCCGTCTGGGCGTTGCAGGGCGTCGGCATTCAGGCCGTCATCGCCAAGAGTTACGCCTTCATCCACAAGCGCAATCTGGTCAATGAGGCGCTATCGTACCTCGTCGTGACCGATCCCGCCTTCTACACGCTGGCGACCGAGGGGTCGGAGCTTGAGGTGGATCTGGCGCGCGGCATCGTGCGTGATCTCGCCACTGGCCGCGAGTTCCAGGCGCAGACGCCCTCGCCGATGATTCAGGCGCTGGCGGCGGAGGGTGGGCTGGTCGCGGCGGTGCAGCGCCACGGCAAAGAGGTATTCTCAGCCCTGACGGCGTGACGTTTCATGTCCCCCTCCCAACTCAGGGAGGGGGCAACTTCGCGTTCGTGCGACTCACTCGCCAGTGGTGTTTGGGGAAAGGCCGCCCTGCGTACCTGGCAGCACCTCGTTGTGGCCGATGCCGAGCGTCTTGATCCAGCGCTGCTGGCCGAGGGTCAGCGCGACAAAGAATCCTAGCTCCACCAACTCGGGATCGGTGAACTGCGCGTGCAGCCGTTCCCAGAGGGCGTCATCGGCGATGGTGTCGTCCCAGATGATCGCGCTGGTATAAGTGAGCGCGGCCTTCTCGCGCTCGCTAAACTCGTCGGAATCCTCGAACATCAGCAGCTTGGCGTACTTCCCTTCAGGAATGCTCCCCGATCCAGACCGGACCGATCGCTGCACCCCTCAGTACTCGCACGCGATGGACTGTGAGACGTAGACGCGGCAAAGCTCCTTCAAGCCGTGGTCGAGCACGCCCGTGCGAAACGTCGTCTGCCACGCCTGCGAGAAGGCGCGGATGACGGCAGGCACATGCGCGCGAATCGCCTGGCTCTCTGGCCGAGGCGCCCCATAGATGCGGGCATCCTCCAGATAGCCGAGGATTTCGGGGTCGGTAATGGCGGATAGGTCAGCATACGGTATTCTGGGCATCCTGGCGACTCCTCTCTCGTGGTCGACGGCCCAACACTCTCGCTTGCCTGTGTGCGATGTATCGTACTGCGCTCTAATCCCTGCGTCAACCAGTATTGTGTTAGCCAGCAACGGTCCCGCGTGAAACCCGCCGCACTCCTAATAGATGAGTACGGAACGCGCTGTGACGTTCCGGGCGCTTCAATCGGAGGGAGAGGGGATTGTGGCAACGACAACGACGACAATACAGGGTATCGAGGCTGGGATCGAGAGGAAGCCGCTGCTGCGTGGCTGGTTTCACGCGGTGGCGGCGATTGTCTCGGTGGCGCTGACGGCAGCGCTCTGCTGGCGGAGCCGCGAAGATCCCGCGCGGACGGTCTCGCTGGCGATCTTCGGCCTGAGTATGGTCGAATTGTACACCGTGAGCGCGCTCTACCATATTGGCCGCTGGAAGCCGACGGCGCGCAAGGTCTGGCGGGCGCTCGATCACGCCAATATCTTCGTGCTAATCGCAGGGACCTACACGCCGCTCTGCTTCAACGTGCTCGAAGGGTGGGTGCGCCCGACGCTGCTGACGGTCATCTGGCTCTGCGCCGCCTTCGGTGTGGCGCTGGCGACCCTGACGCTACGGACTCCGCGCTGGCTGACGACGACGCTTTATGTCGGCATGGGCTGGGTGGCCGTCTTCGCGCTTCCGGCGTTCGTGCATGCGCTCTCGTGGCCGCCAGTGCTGCTGCTCTTCGGTGGCGGCGTGCTCTACACCATCGGCGCGCTGGTCTACGCCCGACGCTGGCCGAATCCGTTCCCACGGGTCTTCGGCTTCCACGAGGTCTTCCATCTCTTCGTCATCGCGGGCAGCATCGTCTTCGCGCTCATGATGTGGATCTGGGTCGTCCCCTTCCCCCGTGGCTAACCTCTCCTTTAATGTCGGCCCGCAGATGTTTCATGTGCTCATCGCGCATTCCTCGACTGCGGCCCCTCCCTTTCAGGGGAGGGGGTAGGGGGAGAGGGCCGCGCATTCACCACGTGTAGCGCCCCGCGTAGAGATGGTATATAGTTGGGGCGCTATCATGTCAGTATTGCCAGTGTCTCCGGGACTTGGTTGGAGGTTGCCAGCTATGACTATCGCCGCTCAGCAGGGATCACCGCAGTTCCCCCAGGCTGCCAGTGCCGTCGCCGCCAGCGACCAGACCACCATGGACAGCGCCATCGCCGAACTCCAGGCACAGAAAGATGCATGGGTAGCCACGTCCGTACCCGAACGCATCGCGCTGATCGACCGGATGATCAGCGATGTCGCCGCGATTGCTCCGCGCTGGGTGGACGCCTGCCTGCGCGCCAAAGAGATCGCGCCCGGCACGCCAGGAGTCGGCGAGGAATGGTCCACCGGGCCATACCTGATGCTCAAGCAGTTACGCCAGTTCCGCACCGCGCTCGACGATATCCGCACACGCGGCGTTCCCCGCATTCCCGGACCGATCAAGACACGGCCTGACGGCCAGGTCACCGCGCAGGTCTTTCCACAGACAACCTATGACAAACTTTTCTTCGGTGGGCTGACCGCCGAGGTCTGGATGGAGCCAGGTGTGACGCGGGCCGACCTGCCCCAAACGCAGGCGGTGGTCTACGCGAACAAGAATCATCCCGGCAAGGTCGCGCTGGTGCTGGGCGCGGGCAACGTCTCCAGCATCGGGCCGCTCGACGCGCTCTATAAGCTGTTCGTCGAAGATCAGGTCGTCCTCTTCAAGACGAATCCCGTCAACGCCTATCTGGGGCCGCTGATTCTCGAAGCGTTTCACACGTTGATCGATCAGAATGTGCTGCGTGCAGTCTATGGCGGCGCGTCGGAGGGCGCGTATCTCTGCACGCATCCCGGCATTGACGAGATTCACATTACCGGGTCAGACAAGACGTTCGACGCCATCGTCTGGGGGCCGGGCGCGGAGGGCGCGGCGCGCAAGGCGACCGGTCAGCCGCTGCTGAACAAGCGCATTACTGGCGAGTTGGGCAACGTCAGCCCAGTCATTGTCGTGCCGGGACCGTGGAGCGCGAGCGATCTCGCCTATCAGGCGGAACACATCGCCAGCATGCTCACCAACAACGCTGGATTCAACTGCAATGCCACCCGCGTCATCGTGCAGCACGAGGGCTGGGGACAGCGCGAGGCGTTGCTGGCGGGCGTGCGCAAGGTGCTCGGTGGCGTGCCGACCCGCGCCGCCTACTATCCCGGCGCGAGTGATCGCTACGCGGCCTTCAAAGAGGCGCATCCTGAGGCGCGGCAGTTTGGCGCGGCCAGCGGCAGCCAGCTCCCCTGGATGCTGATCGAGGGCGTCACGCCCGACCAGCAGGACGACATTGTCTTCACCACAGAGGCGTTCTGTGGCCTCTTCGCCGAGACGGCGCTCCCGGCGGCGAGCGTGCCGGAGTATATCGAGCGTGCGGTGGCCTTCGCCAATGACAATATCTGGGGCTCGCTCAACGTCACGCTGCTGGTGCATCCCAAATCGCTGAGCGACCCGGCGATAGCGGCGGCAGTGGAGCAGGCGGTCGCCAATCTGCGCTTTGGCACGGTGGCGGTCAACTATTGGGCAGGGGTAGGGTTCGCCTTGGGTATGACCACCTGGGGCGCCTTCCCCGGCCACCCGCTCTCCGATATTCGCTCGGGAACCGGCGTTGTCCACAACGCGCTGATGTTCGACCGCCCCCAGAAGGCGGTGATGCGCGGACCCTGGCGGGCGATGCCTGTGCCGCCGTGGTTCGTCACGCGCGGGCGCGCCGGACGCGAGGTTTTTCGTCGGCTGGCCTACTTCGAGGCCTCGCCCTCGGCGGGCAAAGCGCCCGGCATCGCGCTGGCGGCGCTTCGCGGCTAATAACACCTCACCTGACCTCATCCATGACGACTCCTGGTTCCCCCTCTCCTGTGGGAGAGGGGGCCGGGGGGTGAGATCCGCACCGGCGAGAGAACCTCACCCGGCCTTCGGCCACCCTCCCCTGCGAGGGGAGGGCCAAGGCGACCACCCTGCCAGATGGCGACAGAGATTCTCTGACCTCTGGTTCCCCCTCTCCTGCGAGGAGAGGGGGTCAGGGGGTGAGGTCCGCACCGGGCAATGGTTTGCACCTGAACAATAGGACAAATGGTGTAGCCGTTATGCCCGCTGTTTCGCTTCATGATACGATTGCCTCTGTCATTATACGGTGTGTTTGACATCGCCTCATTTTCGCCTGATTCAGGAGGCGCATCCCGCAAAGCGTGGGACGGAAATATGCGCATCAGGCAAGCGGTTATTCAGACCGGCCATGTTACCGCCGGTCTGTGCGTCCGTTCCATACTTGTGAGATGAGTTGCGCATCAATTCATCGGGTCAACTTCGGAACGGCGCTGGCATGGGAGGCCGGAAGGTATGCGCCTGTCAATCCGTTCCGAGCCAAGTGCCTCCGCGCGAATGGACGATGTGGCTGAGCTGCAGCCAGCGTTGGCGAGGGAGCACGAACGCGTGACCAGCAAGGGGTCTTCAGGAGGACCAGAGTGGCCCTTCGAGCGTATTTACGACCAATATAAGACTCCCATTTTCAACTTCATCTTTCATCTCGTGGGCAATCGTGAATTGGCCGACGATCTCACGCAGGACACCTTTCTCAAAGTCTATAAGGCGCTCCCGCGGATGGATGCCAATCTGAAACTCTCAGCCTGGATCTATCGGATCGCGACCAACACGGCGTACGATGCCTTGCGACGGCGCAAGCTCATCACCTGGACGCAGTTGCCAGATCACGAACACGAGCCGGCGGATGTCGAGCGCGCCGACCCACAACAGACCATTGGAACGATCGAGCTGGTGCGGCAGACGCTCGAGCGAATGCCCAAACAGTACAGTTTGGCGTTGCGGCTCTATACGCAGCACGGGCTTAGCTATGCCGAAATCGCCAGAGCGCTGGATATTACCGAGAGCGGCGTCAAGATGTTCCTGTCACGGGCGCGCCAATCCTTCCGCGAGCATTATCGCTCGCTGGACTCAGGCCAGCCCCCCGACCGCCCTCCTCGTCCGCGCAAGTAACGAGCGCCAGCTATCTCGTTGGCGCAGGGTCGCGCCGAGGCTGTGGAAGAGCAATGACGTCACGTACAACGATGTCAGCGCTCACTGGTACCCGATGGATTCGTTGTGGAAAAGATAGATGTCAGGTAGAAGCTGTATAGGGCATAAAGCCATTTGAGAACGTAACCGAAAGCGGCCTGGAATATCCCGGCAACTGTTAAGGTGATAGAGACAGCAATGGATAATGACACGATAGAACTGGACTGCCAGTGGGCAGAGGACGAGTTGAGCGGATACCTCGACGATGTCCTCGATCCGCAGTTGCGGCGGCGTGTGGAGGCGCATCTCGCGGCCTGCGAGCGGTGCCGGACAATCCTTGAAGATTACCGACGCGCCGACGACTTGATGCGTGAGCTGCCGTTTATCGAGCCGCCATCCGATATGCGCGAGCGTTTCTTCAATTCGCCCGAATATCTCAAGCTGGCCAATGCGCGCGCCCGCCAGCGCAGCTTTGTCACGCCGCTGACAGCGGCGCTCGTGGCGGCGGCGCTGTTAGTTGTTGCTCTGGGTGGCGCGCTGCTGATTCGGCAGGGTATCTCAGGCCAGCAGACGGCGGGCAAGCCGGGCGCCACAGCGATTATTGGCAACAGTGGTGGCGGGCCGCTGGCCGCCGGCTCCCGTCTGATCTATGAGCGTGGCGGAGCGCTGTGGAGCGCGCCGGAAAGCGGCGCGAGTCTGCCCGCGCCCTTGACCCCGGCTGGAACGCAGGTGGCGGGGTGGAGTGTCTCGCCCAACGGCCACATGGTCATCTACATCAACGCCAGCACGGGCGCGCTTCATACTATTCGCGCCGACGGACTCGACGATGCCGCGATTGGCACCGTGACCAGCGGCAAGGCGCCGTCGGCGGGCTTCTGGACAACACCCGCCGGAGCAGCCATCGCAGATGGCGTCGCATGGTCGCCCGATAACACGCGCATTGCCTATCTGGCGCAGATCCCCGAAGGCGGCACAACGCTGCATGTCAT
>JAICKD010000550.1 GCA_025928125.1 Ktedonobacterales bacterium | reverse complement strand
GCGCCTCGGGCGAGATCGCGCCGACCGGCACAGTGATGGCCGAGTCACCATGCCAGCCATCCACCACCGCGCCAAAGTCTATCGAGAGGATATCGCCCTCCCGTAGCGCGTACGGGCCGGGAATCCCGTGGACAATCGCCTCGTTGACCGACGAGCAGATCACACCGGGGAACGGCCTGATGCCCTTGATGGGCGCGTAGCCCTTGAAGTTAGAGGTCGCCCCGTGCCGCTTCAACGCGCGAACGGCGAGCGCATCGAGCGCCGCAGTGGTGATCCCCGGCCGCACCGCCTGGCGCAGCTCGTCCAGGATCGCCATGACGACCTGGCCCGCGCGGCGGATGCCCACAATCTCGGTTCGGCTGTAATAGTTGATTGGCACGCGACGATACTCCATATGTGATGCGCGACGTCATGCGCGGGCGGTTGAAACCGCGCCTGAACGGCCTCGCTTTGCTGCGCTCGCTCCGCCACAAAACCCGCCTGCGCGGGTTTCAAAAATCCGCTCACCACCGGGTACACGATCGGGTCACAGTCTGGGCAGTCCGCGCAGGCGGACTTCGTGGCCGCAGGCCATTCAGGCGCGACTTCAGTCGCCAGCCATCTCGGCCCGCGGCGAATCTGGTTATCTGTCAATCCTCATGCCGCGCCCAGGTTCACCAGAATGGCGTAGTTGACATCGGCGATGGATTGCGTGCCATCGACCGTCACCAGCTTGCCCTGGCGCGCGTAATAGTCGGTCAGTTGCAACGTCTCCGAAAAGAAGATATCCAGCCGGTGCTGAATCTTCTCGCCCGTGTCGTCGCTGCGCTGATAGAGTTCGCTGCCATCGATGTCGCAGATGCCCGGCGTCTTCGGCGGATTCGTCTTGATATTATAGACATGGCCTTGCGCGCGGCAGATATAGCGCCCGCTGAGGCGTTCCAGCAGCAGCGCGCGCGGCACCTCAAGATAGATCACCCGCGCGATAGCTTGCCCCATCTCCGCCAGGCGCGCATCCAGTACGTCGGCCTGCACATGGTTGCGCGGGAAGCCGTCCAGGATAATGCCGTGCGCATCGGTCAGATTCTTCAGGCGTTCGAGAATCATGCCTACCATCAGCTCGTCTGGCACCAGATCGCCACGCTCATAGTAGGGGCGCGCCTGCTGTCCGGCTGGCGTCCCTTGCGCCATTGCCTCGCGGAGCAGATCGCCACTGGCACACGGCTCCAGGTCAAACCGTTGCGCGAGCAGCGCGCTCTGGGTGCCTTTGCCACTGCCCTGAGCGCCAAGCAGTATGAGATTCATCGAAAGCGCCTCCCGTAGATCCAGTTCGGTGATCAGGGTATATCCGCCGCTCCGTTGCGGCGGACGTCCGTCGAGCTTTACAGAAAGTTGGCCAGAAAACCCTGCATTCACGCGAGGGATGAACGACCCTTGAAATCTCCACGCTATGATATTATACTGCCTGTGAGCTTTCGCTCTCGCCCTGGGGCATCATGGCGTGGGGTGTGATCCCTAGAAGCTCCCGGTTTCAGTCGGGAGAGATGTCACCTGCTCCGCAAGGCCTGTCTATCTGCACGGCAGAAGCGCGCGAGACTGCCCCACTGGACAACTCGCGCGCCTCACGACTCTTTTCCGACCGATGGCTAACTCAGGAAGCCTGAGTAATTGCGCATCACCATCTGCGCCTCAAGCTGTTTGATCGTATCCAGCGCTACGCCGACGATAATCAGCAACGAAGCCGCCTGGAAGGGTAAATTGTTCTGGTTGGTGCTAATCAGCGCCGGCGCCACCGCCACAATGCCCAGGAAGATTGCGCCCCCGAACGTCAGGCGATGCATCACCCTCGTCAGGTATTCATTGGTGCGCGCCCCTGGCCGTATGCCCGTAATGAAAGCGCCCTGCTTCTGCAAGTTCTCCGCCAGGTTCTGCTGCTCCCACAGGACGGTGGCATAGAAGAAGGTGAACAGGCCAACCATGAGGCCAAAAATCACCCAGTACCACCAGTTGGTCGTATCGAGCCAGGTGCGGATGGTCACGAAGAAATTATGCAGCCCGGTATTGGTGCTCGTCTGCATGAAATTCGCGATAATCACCGGCAACAGCAACATCGAGCTGGCGAAGATGATCGGGATCATGCCCGCGCTATTGACCTGCATGGGGATGTAGGTCGTCTCTTGTCCCGCGCGCTCCATCGCGAAGACGCGCCGCTTCGAGGGGTACTGCACCGGGATGCGCCGCTGCGCCAGGTAGACCATCACCATCACGAAGGTCATCGCCAGCCCCAGCGCCACGATGAACAGGATGCCAATCGCACCGCCCGTGCTCAGGCCGCTGCCCGCGCCACCGCTGTTGCTGATAAGCTGCGACCCGATCTGCTGCGGAATGCGCACCATGATGTTGGCGAAGATAATCAGCGAGATGCCGTTGCCGATGCCGTTCTCGGTAATGAGCTCGCCGATCCAGACCAGGAACATCGTTCCCGCCGTCAGGCTGACGAGCGCCGAGAGTGTCGGGACGAACGAGCCGCCGTTGAAGAGGTTGAACTGTGTCGGCTGAATCGCGCCCAGCTGCACCAGCAGCGCCATCTGGCCAAACGCCTGGAGCAGCGCCAGCGGCACGGTGATGTAGCGAGTAATCTGCGCCAGCCGGTTGCGTCCCGCCTCACCCTCGCGCTGCATCGCGCCGAGCTTCGGAACGATACCCTGCAAGAGCTGGACGACGATGCTGGCGGTGATATAGGGGTAGACGCCCATCGAGGCGATGCCGAAGGTATAGAGCGAACCGCCGGTAAATACGTCGAGCAAGCCAAAGAATTGCTTCAGGTCGCCAGTGTTCGAGCTATTGGCGTTGCTCAGCGCGGAAGGACTGATGCCAGGCACAGGCACATAGGCCACAAGGCGGAATACCAGCAGCATGGCTATCGTGAAGAGGATCTTGTTCCTCAGGTCCGGGATAGTCCAGATGCTGCGCAGGCGGTTCAACATGCTCGCCTCCAGAAAGCAGGTCTCGGGTAATGCAGGGTCGTCTCAGTCCAGTCCTGTCTCAGGTCTGCTGTAGTTTAGTATATATGCGCGGTCTAGGTCCAGTATCGTCATGATGCCGACTGCCAGAACATCTCGCTCCGGCGCACATACGCGTATTGTATACGACCGATGCGCTTCATGTCACCCAAAATAGGCGGATGGATACGGCTGGCGACTAAAGTCGCGCCT
>JAICKD010000200.1 GCA_025928125.1 Ktedonobacterales bacterium | reverse complement strand
CGCCGATATTCTACGACGCCTGACGCCAGGACTGGCCCAACTCGACCGGCGCGTTATCAACGCCGAACTTTGGATCGGTACGACCCGCGAAGAGGCAACGGGCGGGTTTGGCATTCCGGTCGAGATTGTCGCGGCGGCGGGGGCAGCGCAGTTGCAAATATCTGTCTACATACACATCTTACTGGAGGACGACGAGGAAGACGGTGTGACGAGTCCTGAAATGTGATATAGCACACCTTGGCGTGTCGACTCTCATTAGGAAGCGCTCCAGGCTAGGGCAGCGCGCCCTGGGCGAACTGGCTGGTCCAATACTCGACAGCGCCGACGTAGCCGAGATTGGGAATGCAGCTACAGTTGTAGATGGCCGTCTGCCCGGCGTTGTAGGCGCTGGCGCTGTAGTCCAGCACCTCGGCGCTCGTCAGCCCCTGCGTCGGGTCGAGCGGACAGCTCCAACCATCGCCCACAGATGACGGCAGATCCTGGTAGAGCGTAGAGGTCGGCCCGTTGGTGTTGTCGTTGTAGAGCGTGGCGCAGAGGCTCGGATTGCTCGCCGTATCGGGGAAACCCAGCCCAGCCGCCTGATACTTGCCCGACGCGATCCGCATGTAGTAGCACGAGAGATACTTGACGACCTTCGCGCCGAGGTTGGCGTTGCCGCTGAGCGTGTAGATATCGTAGCTGGTGTCGGAGACGCCGCAGCCGCTCGCGTTCAGCACGCTGGAGTGGTTGAAGTAGTCCTGGTAGTAGTACTGGATCTGCATCAGCCCCACACCGCCATCGCACGCCATGACATCCTGATGCCACTTGCTCTCCTGCCAGGCGAAGCCATGGAGCAGGTTGCGCGGCAGGCCATACAGGTTGGCGGCGGCATCCAGCGCGGCGCGAATCTGCGACTGGCTCGGATTATTCCCGGCGTTCACGCCGCAGGGCGTGCAGGAGTTGGTCCGCAGCGCCGCCAGTGACACGGCGCCGGATGACCCGGACGATGTGGTGGCCGTCGCTGTGGAGGTCGCGGTCGTCGTTGCGGTGGCTGTCGGCACAGGCGTCGCCGTCGCGCAGGGCGTCGCCGTGGGAGGCGCGGGCGGCTTCGGCGGAGGTGGCGGCGGCTTCGGCACGTTGACGGGCTTGCCCGAGACCTTCTTGCCGCCACCCGATGTGGTTGCCGTTGCCTGTGCGGTTGCCGTCGGCGCATCGGTCGGCGTCAGCGTAGACAAGAAGAGCGTTGGAGACGACTGCGCCGCATTCCCGGAGGCCCGCGGGTCGCCCTGCGCCGCGAAGAGGAGCGCGGTACCCGCCAGCGCGAGCAGACAGACTGCCGAGAGTGCGGCGATGGTGATCTGCCGCGAACGGCCTTCTCGTCCGGTGATCGCCGAAACGAAGCGGCTTCGCAGGTCGGCCAGCAGGCGTCGAAGTGATTCCATACTTCCCTGTTTTCCTCCTGAACAGGCGGCCAGCGAGCTAACCGCCCGCGCTCCTTCCCCAAGCATCTCCCTAGCATATCAACGGGCCAGCGGCGGAGAGATAACGCGCGTGCAGCGATGGGGCGACGGCGGCGGCGCAGCCATGCATGGCCAACGGTACTTTCAGCCGCACGCCTGGTCTTGTATTTGGGATGGCCGTGTGGTAGCCTGCCATAGATTCCGGCTGAGCTTGCCCGGCGAACCGCGAGGAAATGATGAGGGCTGACAGCAGCCATTTAGCTATTTTTCCAGAAGCCAGATAGCCAGGGGGGAGATCATGCAACAGACGTTGAGGTCGAGGCATTCGTGCCAACACCGTGCGACCCGTGGCGCAGTACTGCTGCTCATCCTTGTGCTACTCTCCGGCTGCGTCGGTCTGCCGACGACTGGAACGACGGCGCCAGCAGCCAGCGCCAGCGCGACGCCCGTGGAGAACCTCGACCAGCGTATCGACGCCTACATCGCCAAGCTCACGCCCGCGCAGCAGATCGGGCAGACGCTGATGCTGGCCGTCTATGCCAATGGCTACAACGACAATCTCGATCAGGCGCTCACGCAGTGGCATCTCGGCAGCGCCATCATCTTCCCCAACTACAACGGCGGCCCGCTGATGCCCACTACGCTTGCGGGCATGCAGCAGCTGGTGAGCGACCTCAAGTCGCACGCCGACACGCCGCTGTTGCTGGCGACCGACGAAGAGGGCGGTCTGGTGGATCGTCTTTCCTTCTACTACGGCCCAACGCCTTCGCCCCAGGCCCTGAGTGCGACCGGCGACCCGCACCAGGCGTATCTCCAGGCTCAGACCGACGCCCAGCGCATGCGGCAGGTTGGCCTCAACCTCGATTTTGCCCCGCTGGCGGATATCGATCAGGGCGGCGGTATCGATCCGAGCCGCATGTTCGGCACATCAGTCGGCCAGGTCACGTCGTACGCGGGCGCTTTCCTCGATGGCTTGCAGCAGAACGGCGTCGCCGGGACGCTGAAGCACTGGCCAGGGTTGGGCGCGTCCACCGGCAACCCCGATTTCACACTGCCGACGGTCGATCACTCGAAGGACCAGCTCAACAACACTGATTTCGCCTCGTTCCGGCAGTTGCTGCCCCACCATCCCGACATGATTATGGTGACGCACGTCATCGTCCCGGCCTACGATGCGCAGAACCCCGCCTCGCTCTCTCCCGTGCTGGTGCAGCAGGTCTTGCGCGGGCAGTTGGGCTACCAGGGGGTCGTCGTCACCGACGCGATGGACGCACAGGGCATCGTCGCCTATATGCAGCAGCAGGGCTACAGCGACCCGGCGCAGGGGATCGCCGAGGCGTGCGTGCGGGCGTTTCTCGCGGGCGACGATCTCATCGAGGCGCCCATCGAGCAGGACCGTCTGGCGGCGGTGGTCGCGGCGATGACACAGGCGGTGCAGTCCGGTCGCATCTCGCAGGCGCGCCTGGACGCGGCGCTCCGGCGCATCATTCGCCTCAAGGTGCAGCTAGGTATCCTGACACTTCCGTAACCAGGCGGTTTGCGCAATGAGCGTACTGTACCCATCGCGCTACACCGCTTGCCGGGTCGCGGATGTGAAGGAGCGACGGCTCAACCACATGGCGAGCCTTCGGTTATTTGGTGAAGTGCCTGGCTAGTAGCTACGACGCCTGAGCAACGGCTCCGGGACCGGGTCCAGGCTCTTGATGAAGTGCGCGGGAATCCCGCCCACGACGGTACGCGGCGGCACATCCTCGCGCACCACCGCGCTCGTGGCAACCACCGCCTGCTCGCCAACCGTCACGTTGGGCAGGAGGACCGCGCAGGCGCCAATCCACGCATCGGCGCCGATCGTCACATTGCCGCGGACATCGCCAAGCTCGGCGCGCAGCCGCGAATTGTTTGGGTAGGAATCCAGCACAACCAGCACCCGTGGTGCGATGGCCGCCCGATCACCAATCGAGAGCGCGCTGGAAGCCCTCTCCAACTCATCCAGGACAAAGAACCCTTCGCCGATGTACACCTGCTCGCCGACGTGGTAGCCAGCGCAGCGCAACGCCCAGACCCGGACGCGATTCAAGGGGAAACCCTGAGCCACCCGTTTGCAGACTTTCTTGCGCACCATCGTGCCAAGCCGTCTGACCGCACCTCCCCGCATCCTATTTCCCTCTTCCAGCTTCAGCATATGTCAGCATATGAGTGAGTGACAGGAAACAACGGTCCAATACACCTTCGCCGGGACGCGACAATGCACAGCTTGAGGGCCGCTTCCGTGCGAAGGGCATAGCCATTCCTGTGGGTCTGCCGCAGGATGCGCGCCTCGGTGCGCGCATCGAACACAATCTACGCATTATTGCGTACTGTGCTGTGCGGTTTATCCTAATAGCGAACATTGCGTAGCAAGCTCCATATCAGCAATGGAGACAAGCTTTCCCTACGCCCGCAGCATCCTTGCTCAACGCCACATTTCCGCAGGCTGGCACACGATCTGCATCACCGTCCCCTATCTCAGTTCATCAAGGAAGTGCGAACTCAGCACAGAAAGCACGTAGAGAATGGTCCGTACCCAACCACCTGAACGGATGCAAGGTAGCTCTCACAGGGTGGACACGCTGTTGGGAGCCGCTTTGAGAACACATCGCGCCAGGCTTCTCGCGATACTGCTCTGGGCGACCGGCTTTGTCGTCCTCATTGTCCTTAGTGTTCTGGCGCGTAGCAATGCTCAATTTCCGGGCGATGCCGCGATTACAGGGCTGCTACGTCCCTTGGGCCACTCTGTCCTCGCACGCGTCATCGAGTTTCCAAGCGACGTGAATCAGCCGACGTTGGGCGCGATCCTGGTGGCTGTCATCGTCGCGATTCTAGCCGTGTTGCGCCACTTTCGCGCGGCTATCGCGGTCGCCGTGGGTACACTGGTGGCGGACCTCATCAACGCGCTCATCAACGGGCTTGTCGCTCGTCCGCGCCCAAATAATGTACACGTGCCGACTATCAGTGGCCTGGGCGCGCACAGCTTTCCCTCTGGTCACGTCGAACATGTCACGGTCCTCTTCGGTTTCCTCTTCTATCTGACAGTGCTTGCCACGCACGCGCGCCCGAACCGCCGGGCATGGTTACTCCTCATTCAAATCGTCTGTGTCTACTTCATAGCGCTCATTGGCGTCGGGAGGATTGTCGCAGGAGATCACCAGCCGAGCGACGTGCTGGCGGGCTACCTCGTCGCTGCGCTGCTGCTCCCCTTGATATGGCTGTTCTATCGCTGGTTAGATGTGGTGTGGCGACGACACCGGCGCCGCAAAGAACTCCGGTTGACCTCGCCACAATAGCCGCCAGGCAGTGTGCCAGTTCCCTGTTCCCTGCACGCGCTCGAATCAGGCACGGCCCACGCGGCGATAGCGGGCCGAGGCGACCGAATAAACGCCATAGGCAATCAGCCCCAGAGCCACCAGGGCCAGGAGCAGTCGCCCGAACGGCTGGCGCTCCATTTGGACAAGCGCGCCGCTGAGTCCCTGCGCATTTTCAGGGTTATGGCGCTGAGCGGCAATCACGAGAAAGAGGCTAATCTCCGTGAAGACCACACCGAGGGCGGCATATCCCACGCGCCCCAGCGTCACTATCACGTCCTTGCCTTTCTGCCCGAGTTCCTTTGGTTGGATAAGGCTCTCGAAATCGACCTTCCATGCGCGGTAGTACAAAATGCCCGCGACCGCAAGAGCGACCACGCCAGCCACTATGACAAGGACGACGCCGAGAGGCTTTGCGAGCAACTGTGCTGTGAAGTCGCGTGTCGCCGTGTCAGAGTTCTTCCCGGCGCTGCCGCCGGTAGCGAGCTTGAATGCGCCGAATGCCAGTATCGAATAGGTAACACCGACCACGCAGTAGCCGATGCGCGTTACGATACCTTTGGCCGAGGTACCCTTGCCATCAACATCCAGGATGCCCTGGCATAGGCACCACAATGCGTAGCCGACCAGGCCGATGCTCACGACGAACAGCAAGAATTGGCCGAAGGGGCGTTCAACGATCGTCAGCAATGCACCCTGTTGATCAGTAGGTGTCGCGCCGACGCCGAGTGCGGCACTGAGCGCCAACCCACCTACGATGAGGTAAATCACCCCTTTTGCCGCATAGCCGCTCCGTGCCAGCGGCGTGAACCACGGGCTAGTGGCTGCTGATTTCGCTTCGGACCCCGCCTCGTGCGCAACGTGAGACACCTGTGTCGCGGCATCTTCGGTCTTCGCGCCGACCGTTTTTTCATGAACGTTGCCCATAGTGTTCCCATCCTTTGGTGTATGTGAGCCGTGTAGGCGTTCCCAACTGACGTTCTTCTGAAGAACATTAGGATGTTGGCGCTTCTGGCCACTTCTGGCCACATAGCTGTCTTCCCTGGCTTTCCACCTTGCTGACGGTTGACGGCGTACCCGCCATACCTGGTTAGCACGTCAACTGCGAATGCTACTTGTCATATGCACGACATGTACCAGCGCACCAAGCCAGGGAATTTCCTGATGTCTTGAAGCCAGACCTCAGGCGTCCAAAGTAACCAGGCGCCGAAAGATCATGTGCGCCGAACGACAGCTGGCATGAGGCTTGCGTTTCATATCTCCTGGTGTAAGGAATCCGCTTCAGCTCATCCGTCAACGAAGGCGGAATACAGCAAGAGGATTGCAAGAGGAGCATATGAGGCGCACACAGCACGATGAGCTGCCCCAGACCTCAACTTCAGTGGGGTCCGATGTTCATCACGATGCGCACAATCGCAATACAGGCGATGAAGGAACCTCCAGCGACGTTACCGCCAACGCCAAACAGCGCGTCGAGCGGGCGCTCGATACGGGCTCGGAGGCGCTTCATCACGTGCGGGCAGACGTTGCGCAGGAACGTGAGCCACGCTGGCGTGTGCTGCTACGCGGGCGATACATCCTGGCGGCCTATATCCTGGCGCTG
>JAICKD010000780.1 GCA_025928125.1 Ktedonobacterales bacterium | reverse complement strand
GCCGCCGGTCTGGTAGCCGGGCAGTCGCGAGAGGTTGAGCGTCTCGGCCACGACGCCCTCGCCAGGGAAGGCGGCGTCGCCGTGAATCGTGATGCAGAGCGCCTTGTCGATGTCCTGCTGGGGCGCGCCGCGCTCATCGCGCTGCTCCTGCGCCGCCCGGCCAAATCCCTGAACCACGGGGTTGACGAACTCCAGGTGGCTGGGATTGTGGGCCAGCG
This sequence comes from Ktedonobacterales bacterium, assembly GCA_025928125.1. GTDB lineage: Bacteria > Chloroflexota > Ktedonobacteria > Ktedonobacterales > JADMIN01 > DAHUXT01. The sequence continues at coordinate 1,848 of JAICKD010000780.1, read as the reverse complement.
TCAGCGCCACCTGTGCCAGATCGCGCTCGCGCACCGTCTTGCTTGCGCCGAGGTGATACTTGACGTCGCCCGTCCAGCCGTAGTTGATGCCCGCCGAGCCTTCGGAGGGAACCATCTCTTTGTCCGGGGCGGTATGGAACTCGGAGAAGATGCGGGCGTAGGGCTTGCCGAGCACGTGAGCCAGCACGTTGAGCCGCCCGCGATGCGCCATGCCGATCAGCGCCTCGCGCGTCCGCACCTCTGCGGCGTCGTGGATCAGCTCGTCCAGCATGGGTACGAGCATATCCGTCCCTTCGATGGAGAAGCGCTTCTGCCCGATAAAGGTGCTGTGCAGGAAGCGCTCGAATGTATCCACCTCGGTGAGACGCCGGAGCAGTTCGCGCCGTTCCTCGGCGGCGAGCGGCTGGCGGAACGCGCCGGACTCGACGCTCTTATGCAGCCACGCGCGCTCGTCTTCATCCTGGATGTGGGCGAACTCGTAGCCGAGCGTGCCGCTGTAGATCGCGCGCAACGTGGTAATGGCCTCGCGGGCGTTGCTTGCCCCATGCGTATCACCGCCGGGCCAGATAATGCTTGCCGGGAGGTTCGCCAGATCGTCCTCGGTCAGCCCATGCGCGGCAGGGGAGAGCGCCCGGTTGCCTTGCGGCGGCGTATCCAGCGGGTCGAGATGCGCCGCGAGGTGGCCATAGGTGCGGATCATCCGCGCCAGCCGCGCTGTGCCAACGGCCAGCCGAATCTCGTCGTCGGTGATGCCCTCGGTGATGCCTCTCTGGCTCCCCTCCCTTTTAGGGGAGGGGCTGGGGGAGAGGGTTGGTGAGGAAACCCTGTCGAAAAAGGCGCGTGTCGCCGCGTCTACCGATGCGGGGTCTTGCAGATAGCGTTCGTATAATTCCTGCGCATAGCCCGCATTCGGGCCGAAAAAAGCGCTCCAGGCGTCCATGAGTCTTGCCTCGATTACGTTGCGTCCCCGGCGAGAATATGCCACACGTCTCGCGATAGGGAGCCATCTTATAGTGTACCACGCACTTACAGATGCCGCTAACCGCCCGGCATCGCCGCTCGTAGCAATCAATCGCCGCCGTCATGCTCACGCAGCATCGCCGTGAGCTGTTCGCGTAGGGCGTCTCGCCATTCCGGCGGGGAGAGTAGCTCCGCGCCCGGACCCAGCCAGCGCACCAGTGCGAGTACCAGCTCGGGATCGCGCTCGCCAATCGTCATGATGACTCTGCCGTCGCCGTCTGGCTCATAATGGGCGAAGCGATAATACCAGTCCCGTTGCAGGCGCTGTGCCTGCTCCTCGGTGATGCGCAGACGTACGGGAGCGCGCGTCCGCCAGGCAGTCATCGCCGTCCGCAGCCAGGCATGCCCAAGCAGATCGGCAATATCGAAGTCGACGCGCCGCTCTCCCATCTGGCTATGCGGGCTGATGCCGGTCACGCGGTCGGCGCGCCAGAGCCGCTCGCGCTCGCCGTAGTCAGTGTCACTCGTCGCCAGATACCAGCGGCCCCGGTCCCAGAAGATGCCCAGCGGCTCCACGTCCATTGTCATCGGCGCATCACGATAGGGCGACTGGTACGCCAGGCGCACGGTGTCGCCGTCGAGGATGGCCTGCAAGAAGCGCGTCACGGTCGCGCTGTCGCGCCGGGGATCGCTGGTAGTGACTGGCTCATCTGGCTCGGCGTGAAAGATATCGGCGGGCGGCATCTCCGCGCCGATGATCTGCCCCAGCCGCGCCAGCGTCGCGCGCAGATGTTCCGGGACCGCCGCCAGCAGCTTCTGCGTCGCCGTATCCACCTCCGCCGCGAACGGCACGGCGCGCAACGTCCGGAGGCTGATGATGCCCAGCAG
>JAICKD010000747.1 GCA_025928125.1 Ktedonobacterales bacterium | reverse complement strand
TCGCGGTCTATGCGATCTACGATGTTTTCGGTAACCTCGTGGTGCCGCGCGAATTCAAGCAGTTTCCCGCCAACATCCATCTGCTGCGCTACCGCGCCATCCACCGTCTGCGCCACCTGCTCATGCCGCGCCGCTATGCCCTCGACCATCGCAAGCTGTTGATCGTGGATGGCCGAATCGCCTTCATCGGCGGCTACAACATTGGCAGTCTCTACGCCACCGAATGGCGCGATACCCATCTACGTATCACCGGACCAGACGCCGGATTTATCGCCCAGGCGTATGTCGACTTCTGGAACCGGAACGCCCCGCGCACCGATCTCATTAGCAAACGCTACCGGCGCCACTACAATGCCGCGATGGGCGTGCGCAGCAATGACGCGATGCGCCTGACCTTCCCCATTCGCGATATGTACCTCAACGGCATCGACGCCGCCGACCATGATATCCGTCTCACCAGCGCCTATTTCATCCCTGACCATGTCTTGCTGAACTCGCTCAAAGCGGCGGCGGCCCGTGGGGTGGATGTGCAGGTGCTGGTGCCGTGGACATCGAACCATATCGTCGCCGACTGGGCCTCTCACGCCTACTTCACCGAATGCCTGAAAGCTGGCATCCGCATCTTCGGCTATGAGCACGCGATGATTCACGCCAAGACCTGCACTGTGGATGGCGAGCTTACCACTATCGGCACCGCGAATATCGACCGGCTCAGCTCCGTTGGCAACTACGAGATCAACGCGGTCATCATCAACCCGGACGTCGCCAAACAGATGGAGCGCATCTTCGAGGCCGACAAGTCGAACGCCTTCGAACTGAAGCTGGAGCAGTGGAGCTCGCGCCCGTGGTATGTCAAAGCCAGCGAGCAGATCATCAAGCCGCTGCGGGTTATCCTGTAAGATGGCGGGGGAGGGCGCCACATGAACGGGCGCGGTAACTCGTTGCTCACGATCTTTGCGGAGGGGAACTGGAGGGGGAACTTCTGGATATGGGCAACGCCGCTGCTGTTTTTTGTGGGCGCGATTGCCTTCGCGCTCCTCACGTTGCAATGGGACTGGGCGGTCGCCACCGGCAAGCTTGTGCTGCCGAGGTGGGCGGTTGGCAGCGACCCGGGCGATGCTCAATCGCTCCTCTCGGTGGTCGCGGGCGCATCCATCAGCGCGCTCACGCTGGTCTTCTCGTCGGCGCTGGTCGTGCTCACGCTGGCGGCGGCGCAGTTCGGCTCATTCCTGTTGCACGACTTCATTCGCATGCGCATCGTGCGCTTGACGCTCAGCATGTTTGTCGCCACGTTCGTCTATAGCCTGATGATACTCGCGCGCGTCGGGGATGGATCGACTCAGGACTTCGTGCCGCAAATCTCGGCCAAGATCGCCATGGTGCTCGCCTTCTTCAGCTTGATACTGCTGATCGGGTTCATCTATAGCATCTCGATCTCGATTCAGGCACAGCAGGTGGCGGCAATGGTGGCTGCCGAGCTGCGCCGGGTGATTGACGAGCGCCAGCGCGCCATTGCCGCCGAGGGAGGGACCGACGCCGCCGATGCCCCTATGCCAGCCAATTTGGCCGAGGCTACCCGCCGCCTGGCAGCGGACGCGGCGCCGGTGATCGCGACGAAGAGCGGCTATCTCCAGGAGGTCGCGTTTCGGAAACTGGTGCGCGCGGCCAATCAGTCTGGGGCCGTTGTCCATCTCAAATATCGGCCGGGGCAATACATACTGGCCGGGTCGGCGCTTGCTGAGGTCTGGCCCTCGCATGCCGTCGAAGCGGGGTCGCAATTAGCGCGGATGATTCAGCGCGCCCACATCGTGGGATCGCAGCGCACGATGCGCCAGGATGTGGAGTTTGCCATCGACAAGCTCGAACAGATTGCGATGATCGGGCTCTCCGCCGCAATCAACAACACCTTCAACGTCTTGATCTGCATCGACTGGCTCGCCGATGGGCTGCGTATGCTTGCCGAGAAGCCCAGCGACTGGCTCGTCTACCATGACGCGCAGGGAGCCGTAAGAGTTATCACCCAACCGCTCCCGCTGACGAGCCTCGTCGACGCCGCGTTCTCGAAGATCCGCTATGCGAGTCGCGGCAACCCGGCGGTGGTCATCCATCTGCTGCGCGCGATTGGCCGCCTTGCGCCGTTCCTTGCCACGCCGGAGCAGCGAGACGCGCTGGCGGCGCATGCGAATGCGGCGGTCGAGCAGGCGCTGAGCGTGCTC
>JAICKD010000672.1 GCA_025928125.1 Ktedonobacterales bacterium | reverse complement strand
CGCACCACCTCCGCCAGAACGCGCGGCTCCGCGCTGGCCGTCGTGGGGTCGAGTGTAATCATCTTGCAGCGCTCATCCGGCTCCGAGACGACCATCCGCATCTCGTCCTCGCCGAAGACAAGCGACTGCCCCACCCAGCGCTGCTCCGGCGCTGGATCGCCCTCTGGCGTCTCGATCAGGATCGTGGGCCGGAAGCGCATCGGGTCGAAGGCCATGCTGAGGGTGTTTCCCAGCGAGTTGATTGTGCTGGTGGTGATGACCGAGAGGGGCGCGGCGTCGTGGGTTGCGCGCCGCCCCAGCCGCAGCAGGTGGAACGGGTGCGGGTAGCGCTGGGCGATGTCGGCATGTAGCTCCTCACTCCCGATGGGATAGGTTGCGCCCTCGGGCGTCGTGACCATCACGGGCGAGTAATAGGGTCGGCTGGGATCGGTGAGCACGGGCGTATAGAGCAGCAGTTCGGGCAGTTCGCGCCCGGTGAGGTAGGGAAATGTCGAGTGGTTCTCGCTCTGGACGAACGCATAGCTCCGGTCGCCGGGAATCCCCGGCCATTCGACGCTCGACTCATCAAGCGCCTCGCCGCGCATGGACTTGACCGGATAGCGATAGATCGCGCGCACAACGCCGACCACGCTCGATAGCATCTCAGCCACGGACCCCTCCCAGTGAGTGCGAAAATCCGACCGCGCTTCACAGCCGCGCCAGCGTATTATATGGCACGCTTGACTACGCCTGCCGTCCGTGGGAAAATTGCGGAGCGCAACCCTTCCGCATACAAGGCGGGTCTCCTGCTCACCCCGTCCTGGCACATGCTGGGGCTAGGTCTGGTTCCCCTCTCCCTGCAAGGGGGAGGGGTTAGGGGAGGGGGCCGCACGATGCCCCGAAGAATTCGTAGAATGCCATTACGCTATGCACAGTGTCTCCTTACACCACCATTGATGAAGATAGGCGCAAGCGATGAAAATTGGTACCTGCGTCGCGAAGCCGGGCAAGATGAGCTTTGGCTTCCTGGAGGTCATGACCCATTTCGATGGCACGCCCGAGCGCCTGCCCGTGGTGATCGCCGCTGGTCGGCACGACGGCCCCTGCTTCTGGGTCACTGGCAACATTCATGGCGATGAATACGTGGGCCTGCTGGCGGTGCAGGGCGGCGTGACGCGCGCACTGGCCGACCGGCTGGGTGACCTGCATGGTACGGTGGTGGCGCTGCCAACGCTCAATCCCGCTGGGCTGCGGGTGGGCCGCCGCGAGGCCTACTACGATCCCGCGACCGACCCCAACCGCACCTTTCCCGACGCCAACCCCTACGCCGACACCGATCTGGCCGAGGGCGAGGATGATGATACGCCAACGCCCTACGAGGTGGCGAGCGGCGTCTATTTCGAGCTGATGCGCCAGACAGCCAACTACCACATTGACCTGCACGCCATGTCGATCCAGGCCACGCCCTTCACGCTGGTAGATCACCTGCTCTACCACGGCGAGGACGAGCGCCCGCGTATGGAGCAATTGGCGCTCCAGATGCACAGCCTGGCGCGCGCCTTCGGCATCCCGGTTATCAACGAGTTCCCCAGCCGCAAATATATCAAGAACCGTCTGCATCGCTCGACCGGAGGCGCGGCGAGCCATGTGTTGGGCATCCCCTCGATTACGCCGGAGCTAGGGATGGGTGGCGATGTCGAGCCGAAGGCGCTGCGGGCGGGTATCGCGGGTATCCATAACGCGCTGGTCTGGGCAGAGATGCTGCCCGACGACCCAATCGTCATCGACTGGATTCCCCAGCCCGACCTGGGCTATCCGGTGCGGCGCGAGCCACATCCGCGCCCGGCGATGACCGGCATCGCGGCGAAGCTGGTGACGCCAGGCGATGTCGTGCGCGCGGGCGATCCGGTCGCGGAGCTGCGCGATATCTGGGGGCGGCCGCTCGGCGATGATGGTTACCTGCGCACCGAGAAGGACGGCTGGGTGCTCAACCTGCGGCCCGGCGTCGGCGTCTATCCCAACCGCGCCATCATGGACCTCGCCGTCCGTGACGACGATCCACTGGCGCTGCCCTGGCCAGAGTAGCCAGTTGTCGTGTGTATTTGTGTTGTCGTTTTCATCGTGTTTGTCGCGTACATTGGAAGCATTGCAAGCATTATGAGAGGAGCGCTCCATGTCACGCCAGCGGTTGTTGCGTCTTGCCCTTCCCCTCAGCGCAATTGTCTGTCTGCTTGTGGCCGGATTGGTGTTCGTACCCCGGCTCGTCCTGGCCAACGCGCCGAGCAAAGCGCCATCGTTCACCACCCAGGCGCGCATGGGCTTCGCGGCGGGTGACGATTGGGAACCGTCGGTCTCCGCGGACCGCTACAAGCACGTGTACCTGCTCTACAAGCACTATGATGTGGCGGGCCAGACAACCTGCCCCTCCTGCGACCAGCACCTGCTTGTGCAGGTTTCCAACGACAACGGCGGAGCCTGGAGCGCGCCCAGGCCCATCGATCCAGAGGCGACGAAGGGCGGCCAGTTTGACCCACAGATCGTCGTCGATCCGGTGGATGGCAAGACGGTCTGGGCCTCGTTTCTGCAGAATGGCAAGTCCTCTATCGCCGTGATGAAGTCCACCGATTTCGGCCAGACGT
>JAICKD010000810.1 GCA_025928125.1 Ktedonobacterales bacterium | reverse complement strand
GCTTCCGTGGCGCATCGCCCGCCAATCTCGCCCTCTTCACGCGCGAATACTCCGACGCGCATGTTCACCATCTCAGCGGCAACTATCGCTCGACGCCCTCGATCATCGCGGCAGCCGAAAGCATCGCCCAGACGCTCCTGCCTGGTGACAACCGCCTGTCACTGCGTCCGATGCGTTCCCCCGATGCCACGCCGCAGCAGGTGACACTTGCCGTCACGCCAGATGAAGCAGCCGAACATGCTGGACTGGTCAGGGAGATATCATCCCGGCATCAGGCTGGATATGCATGGCGCGATCAGGCGGTGCTGTGCCGCACGCGCAGGCAGGCGCGCGCCGTGGTCGAGGCGCTGCATCAGGCGGATATCCCTACTCGTGTCGCGGCGCCACTGTTGGACCAGCCGCTCATCCGCGATGTACTCGCGGTGTTGTCGCTGTTGACGGAACCGGCGGGCGCTGGACTATTGCGGGCAGGCGACCTGCCCGGCCATCGGTTCAGCCGGACGGAGGCGCGCAGCGTCCTCGCCACCGCGCGTGATGCGCATACATCCGCGCGAACGCTGCTCATGGGACATCTCGGCGAGGTCGCCAGGCTATCGGGGTCGGGGAAACGTGGCTTGCGGGCGCTCGGTAAGGCACTGTTGGAGCTGCGCACGGCCCCTGATGTCGCCACTGGTCTGGCACGCTACTACTTCAGCGTCACTGGTCTCGGCTTTACGCTCATGGAACAGGCGGCATGCGGCAACGACGAGGCGCGCATGCAGTCCGGCGGGCTGAGCCACCTCATCGCGCTCGCCCGCCTCTTCGACGATTCACAGCGCGCAACCGAGGACGAACGCGATAACGCCCCAGGCGCTTCAGCGGACTGGAATGGCTTCCTCGAATATGTGCGCGTGCTGCTCGGCACCCCACAGGGACGGGCTGGCATTGAGGAAGACCCAGCGGGCGAGCAACCCGACGCCGTCTGGGTGCTGACGGTCCACGCCAGCAAAGGGCTGGAATTCCCGGTGGTATATGTGCCGGGTCTGGCAAACGGGCGCTTTCCATCGCAACGCCAGTGGGAGCGCGTCAAGCCGCCGCTGGCCGATGATGAAGCGCCAACGGACGCGGCGCATGACGAAGAGGAGGCATGCCTCTTCTATGTGGCGATCACCCGCGCGCGCGATGAACTGGTCCTGAGCCGACCCGAGCGCCTCGGCCGACGAAGCGCGCGCCCTTCGCCGTTTCTCGCGCCCATCGAGCGGCGGCTCGGGGACGACTTGCCGCGGCTGGAGTGGCCCGCCACTGGCCCACGCGAGAGCAGCCGGGAACGCGGCGGCGAGGATGGCCATATCAGTGTGGCTCGGTCGCAAGCCGACGAAGAAACGCTGAGCGTCTCCGCCATCGAGACGTACGCGCGCTGCCCGCGCCAGTACGCCTACCGTTATGTCGAGGGTCTCTCTGCGTCTGATGGCAATCTTCCGCGCATGCGTCGTGGTGTGCTCGAAGCGTTGCGGCTGCTCCATGGCGAATCGGACGAAAACAGCGTCTCACCCGATCCCGCCAGCGCAAATGGCACATCGGCATTATCACGCGCGCTCGAACGCTTCGACGAGGTATGGACGGACCTGCCAGCAGCGACTCAGCAGCCAGGAACCGAAGGCTCAAATGGCGCTCATAACGCTGAGGACAATGAGATCGAGCGGCCCTTTCACGATGTCTACCGCCGCTATGGACGCCGTATCGTCGAGTCCGCATGGCGGGAGTTGGCCGAGCGCAATGCGGCCAATGGTGTAGCAGACAGGCAGGTGGGATTCGAGGAGACACTGGCGATCCCGATTGGCAGGCGCACCATCGCCCTCACCGTTGATCGTGTCGAGCGCGACGCTCCTCCGCCTGAGTCTGGCGCGCCGCCGCAGACGCG
>JAICKD010000587.1 GCA_025928125.1 Ktedonobacterales bacterium | reverse complement strand
GCGCCTGACGCATCGCCTCCGCGCCCAGCCCATCGCGCAGCACATCGGCGGGACGCACGTCGGCATCCAGCAGCACGTTTGCCAGCACGGTCGCCTTGACGGCGGCGTCCCAGCCCTCCAGGTCGTTCGCGGGGTTGGCCTCGGCGATACCCAGCTTTTGCGCGCCGCTCACCGCCTCTTCCAGCGTCTCGCCCTGCGCCATCCGGCTCAAGACGTAATTGCTAGTGCTGTTGAGCGTTCCACGGAAGCCCGCGATAGTTGTTGCGGGTAGCGAGGCGGCGGCCATGTTGAAGATCGGCGTCCCATCCATCACCGTTGACTCGAAGCGCAGCGCGACGCCACGCTCCGCCGCCAGCGCACGTAGATCGCGGTAGGCGTGCGCGATTGGCCCTTTGTTGGCCGTCACAACCGACTTTCTGGCTGAGAGCGCCCGGCGTACGTGCTCGAGCGCGGGCTGGCCGGTCTGAGCGTCCAGCGTCGTCAGCTCGACCAGCACATCGCAGGGCGCCAGCCCCACAAAGGCGATACTGCCGCCGTTAAACGACTCGGCGCCGACAGGTATGTCCCTCTCAGGCCAGCCGGAGGCCAGGACGTCCGCCGGGCTGATGCCTTTGCCTTTGGGCGCCAGCCATCCGCCAGCGCTCCGCGTCATGATGCCGGTGACGCCCAGCGTCAGGTTGTGCCGGTCTCGCAGGACGTCGGCCTTCTCGGCGAGCAGAGCAATCAGGGCGCGCCCGACGTTGCCGTAGCCCAGGAGCGCGATTCGCAGATGCATGGTGAACCCATCCCCTTCCGCTAGGTGAGCTGGCGCAGGAAGCGCAGATCATTGCTCATGAACTGGCGAATGTCGTCGATATCCCAACGCAGCATGGCAATGCGCTCGATGCCCAAGCCGAAGGCAAAGCCACGATAGACAGTTGGGTCGTAGCCGACGCCACGCAGCACGCGCGGGTCCACCATGCCGGAGCCACCCATCTCTAACCAGCCGGAGTATTTGCAGACGCGGCAGCCTTTGCCCTTGCAGCTCATGCAGTCCACGTCGAACTCGGCGCTCGGCTCGGTGAATGGGAAGTAGCTTGGGCGGAAGCGAATCTTACGCTCGCCGCCGAACATCTCGCGGGCGAAGCGTTCCAGCACGCCGCGCAGGTCGGCCATGGTGCAGGTCTCGTCGATCAGCAGGCCCTCGACCTGATGGAAGACGGCCTCGTGGCTGGCGTCAATCGCCTCGTTGCGGTAGACCTTGCCCATCACATAGGCGCGCACGGGCGGACGCATGCTCTCCATGATGCGCACCTGATTCGGCGAGGTCTGCGTCCGTAGCAGGATTTGCCCTGGGGCGATCCAGTAGGTATCCTGCATGTCGCGCGCGGGATGGTCCGGTGGGAGATTGAGCGATTGGAAGTTGTAATAGTCGGTCTCGACCTCCGGCCCGTCGTACTGCTGGAAGCCCATCGCCTTCATTGTGCGGGCGATATCGCGCATCACCTGCGAGAGCGGATGCACATGCCCGACGGGCATCGCCGCGCCCGGTAGCGTCACATCCACCCGCTCGCGTTCCAGTGTGGCGGCGCGCTCCTGCGCCTGCACGGCCTGGCGACGCGCCTCCAGCAGCGCCTCTAGCTCCGTCTTGACGGCGTTGGCCGCCTGGCCGACGATTTTGCGCTGCTCGCCGGGCAGTTTGCCCAGCCCCTTCAGCACAGCGGTCAGCTCGCCGCGCTCGCGTCCCAGGTAGCGGGTGCGCCAGTCTTCGAGCGCCTCAGTGGTGTCCAGATGCTCCAGTTCGGCGTGCGCCCGCTCGCGCATCGCCTCAAGCTGGCGTTCCTCATCGGTCGCCATATTCAGCCTCCTCAAAACAAACAAAAACGGCAGCCTCGTCTCGGGACGAAGTTGCCGTATACTCCGTGGTACCACCCACATTGAGCGTCGCGGATAGCCGCACGCTCCTCTCTGCTTGCCCCGCTAACGGTGGGCTACCGGGCGGCCTACGCGTCGCGGCGTTTGTGCGCCGTACTTCAGCCGTCTGCTCGGGAGTGAACTTCGGTCGGATGCGCGTGCGCCGGGGCTTTCAGTCGCTGACCCTGGCTCCCTGTTCGTCGTCTCCGCCTACTCTCTCCGTCGTCGCCTGTCTATTGGGTTGTATCGAACGCCTGGTGGCTCATGGCTGGCGGTTAAAACCGCGCCTGAACGGCCTCCCTTACGATCGGCCACAAAGTCCGCCTGCGCGGACTCCCAGATACGCCTGAGCTACCATTCGTCTATTCTGTGTCCTCTTGTTCGCCCGCGTCATCCGCGTCGTTGGATACCTGGGCCTTCTCGGACTCGCGCACACGACGCTGGCGTGCTGCTTCAAAGAGTATCACACTCGCGGCCACCGCTGCATTGAGTGACTCCACTTTGTTCCACATCGGGATGCTGACGTGGAGCTTCGAAAGCCGCGCTGCCTCGGGCGATGCCCCGTGCGCCTCGTTGCAGATGACCAGCGCGGTGCGCACCGTCAGGTCGAAGCTATCATAGGCGCGCGTGCCTTCTGCCTCTGCCAGCAGAATCTGCCGCACGGATGGCGCGCCGTGAACCCACGTTTTTATCCCATCCCAATCGAGTCCGGTACGTACCGGCAGGTAGAAGTGCGCGCCAGCGCCCGCACGCACGACCTTCGGCGCCAGGGGGTCAGAGCAGCCCGGCGCTATTAGCACCTCGTCCACATCAGCGGCGAGCGCCGAGCGGAGGATTGTACCCATATTGCCGGGGTCGGAGATGGCGTCGAGCACCACCAGCAGCGGGCGGGCGCGTCCCCGCCGTCGCGCGCGCACCTTGTCGGCGGGGACATCCGCCAGGGCGACCGAGGCCACCACCCCCTGCGGCGTGCGTGTATCGCTGGCCCGCTCGATAGCCGCCCCTGTCGCTTCGAGCGCCTCGACGCCATGCGCCCGCGCCTCCTCGATGCGCCCGAGCGTACGCCGCCCCGCTGCGGTGCGCTCCAGGGCTTCGGGATCGTAGAGGACGAGCCGT
>JAICKD010000821.1 GCA_025928125.1 Ktedonobacterales bacterium | reverse complement strand
TTCGCACCGGACGCCACACTGTTGCGATTGAGACTGGCATCGGCAACAAGCAGCCGCCAAAGATGCGGCAGATCTTCGAGAACCAGGAACTGCTGCCGCAGTCGCTTGCGGCCGCGGGCGTTCGGCCGGAAGAGATCGATTTCGTCATCAACACCCATCTCCACTTCGACCATTGCGGATGGAACACCACGCTGCAGACGGATGGCCGCGTGACGCCGACTTTTCCCAACGCGCGCTACTTCGCGCATCGTGGCGAGTTGGAGCACGGCCACCTGCAGTTGGAGCGCGACCGCGTCAGTTATATCTCGGAGAACTACGATCCGCTAGTCGAGTCCGGGCAGATGACGCTACTCGACGATGCCGACTTTGCCGCCGCGTCCGAAGGACGCGTGCCGATCTGCCCGGGCATCTCGGTCGAGATGTTTCCTGGGCACACCGCCCAGATGATGGCCGTCCACATTGAACCGTCGCGCGCGACTGAGTCGCGGCCCGCGAGCTCCGCGAGCCCGGGCCCCGCCTTCAGCCGCAGTCCGCATGCCTGCTACATCGCCGACCTGCTGCCCACGGCGCACCATCTGGATGTCACATGGGTGATGGGCTACGATCTCGATCCGCTGCGCTGCATTGAGGAACGCAAGCGGTTCTATGCGCGCGCGATACCGGAAGACTGGCTGGTGCTGTTCACGCATGACCACGACACGCCGATGGCTCGGCTGGCGCTGAACGACAAAGGCAAGCCAATCGTGCGGGGCTGATGGTCGCGCCCGCGATCAGAAGCTTTGCAGCAGGAAGTCGCGCGCGCTTGCCAGCACCTTCTCCTGGGCCTCGGGATGAGGCAGGATACGCGCAAGCTCCACGGCTCCCATCATGGTGGAGATGATGGCGTAGAAATTGCGCTCCCGTTCTGCGGGCCGTGCGCCGGGCATAAACGGAAGCAGGCGGTCGCGGTAACTCACCAGCTCGCCGACTACCGCGCCACGCATGCTGCGATCGACGCGTGCCAGCTCCGGCGCAAGAGCCGGCAGCGGGCAGCCGCGCTCGGCGGGATCGCAGTACTCCAGGCTCAGGTAGGTCTTTACGATCGCGCGCCATCCCTCGCCCGGAGGCGCCTGCTGCGCAGCAGCCACCAGCGTGTCGCCGATCTCGCGGAAGGCCTCATGCAGCGATTCGAGCAGCAGCTCCTGCTTGCTGGCAAAGTGCTTGTAGAAGCCTCCATGCGTCAGGCCAGTGTCACGCATGATGGTCGCGACGGCTGCGCCGTTCAGGCCCTCGTTGCGCACCCGGCGCGAGGCGTCCTGGATGATCTTCTGATGGACTTTCGACTTGTGATCCGGCGGGTAGCGCATGCATTCATCATAGGGCGCGCGCGGAACACTCTCTGATCCGACTGCGACCGGAAGCGCCTAGTAGCGCTTTGTCAGTGCAGAGGGCGCTGTTCCCGTTTTGCCGCCCAGCAGCCAGTCGACTGGGGTGCGGACGTCCTCTTCGCGGGCCTCGCCCATGATGCGCGCCACGACTTGGCCGCGATCGTCCAGAATGACGGTGCCGGGCACGATGTCTCCGAGGCCGAACTCGCCCATGATGTCGGTGTTGCCGCCGACCCAGCTCTCCTGGGTGACGTGGAGGCGTTCGAGCGCGGCCGGAACCTTGGCGCGGTCCTTGGGCTCGTCGATCGAGATGAGCACGAACGCGACCGGCTTGTCGGCGTAGCTGGCGGCCAGCTTTGAGAGGCGGGGAAGCTCGTCCTGGCAAGGCACGCACCAGGTAGCCCAGAAATTGACCACGACGATCTTGCCGCGCAGCGAGGAGAGCTTGCGGGTCTGGCCGTC
>JAICKD010000028.1 GCA_025928125.1 Ktedonobacterales bacterium | reverse complement strand
GGATAGCATCGACCTGAATACAGGTCAGCGTTAGCGACTATACCCGTAGGTTTGCTGCTGTTCTTGTCCGCATGCTCTGGCGCGGGCATCGAGACGCCGTGCCAGAGAGAGGTGCGCCCGGAACTGCAGAGCGCTGATAGTACCCGGCTTTTTCGACATGAATTTTGCCACTTCGTCGAGCGGGTAGCCAAGCACACAGCGATATAGGATGACGGAGCGCTGGTCTGGAGGAAGCTGATTGAGGGCAGCCACCGTCTCGGTCCAGCTTTCACGCGCCATAAGCACAAGCAGTGGATCGCCTTCCTCAGCGACACTTTGCGCTTCGTCGTTGTGCTTGTTCGTCAACTCCACCTGGGGATGCGACTTCGTCCGGCGATAATGCGCCAGTACCTGATTGCGAGCTATACCTAACAGCCAGGCGGCAAAGCCTAACTCGTCCGTTGCTCGCGTCGAGCCAATCCCGCGGATCATGGCGACGAAGGTCTCAGATGTGATGTCTTCAGCGGAAGGAATATCCGCGACCCGCGAGATGATGTAGCGGAAGATGGCAGACTGAAATCGACGGTAGAGCATCCCAATCGCGGGCTGATCGTTGCCTCTGGCGCGTATGAGCACCTGCTCAAAGGGGGTCGCTGGAGGCCAGGTCATTCCAACCCGCTCAGCATACGTGCTGTAGCGATCTGGCAAGCTGGGCTGTGGCTGCTGTGGAAAGTCGCCCACGGGACACTCCTCTGCGCCTGCTGTCATCACACCGCGTGACTGGCTACTGGCTGCTGGCTGTCGCCAGAAATTGTTGCTGTACGGTTTCGTGACGATGGTGTTGCGGCCAATCAATGCACCGGAGTTCTCTTATCCTGCAATTATACGTCTGGAAAGCTCAGGGGCTGTCAAAAGTATGCCCATGTGTGCTATGACAAAAATGTGAGCGCGATGAGATTCAGATATGATGGAGATGTGAGGTCGGCTGAGACGTGACAAAATTCGATGTACAGACCGCACATGGCAGGGCTACCCAAGGCCCGCCTCGCGCGCACGCAGCATCGCTTGCACGCGGTCAGCCACCTGTAGCTTACTGAAGATGTTTGATACATAGTTCGAGACCGTTTTGGGACTCAAGACGAGTTGTTTCGCGATGGCGGCGTTGCTTTGCCCATGCGCTATCATATCGAGAATCGTCCGCTCGCGATCCGTCAGTTCGGGGAGCGCTTGTGGGAATGATGACGGCTTGAGGCCGCTGAAGAAGTCGAGCATGCGAGTCGCGATAGATGGGCTAAAGATCGCCTCGCCGCTCCCAACCGCCTGAATCGCGCGCAACATGTCTTCGGGACGCACCCCTTTCAGTACATAGCCGCGAGCCCCCGCGCGCATGGCAGTGAACACCGACTGGTCATCTTCGAACATCGTAACGACGAGAATGCGGATGTGCGGGCTGCTATGGAGGATCTGCCGGGTCGCCTCGATCCCGCTGATTCCAGGCATTTGAATGTCCATGAGAATGACATCTGGCTGCAATGTCGCCGCAAGCGCGACGGCCTCTTCGCCCGTCGTCGCCTCACCCGCGATCTCGGTATCTGGGTCCGCATCTAGTAATGCGCGCATGCCATTGCGGAAGAGTGGATGGTCATCAGCAATCAGCACACGCAAAGGTTCGTCTGGCATCATGTCACTTCGCTTTCTGGATAGGCAGGCGCGCCAGTACGCGAGTTCCAGCAGGGACTGTCGGCTCGACGGTGCATGTGCCACCTAGTTCAACGGCCCGCTCGCGCATAGTGGTCAGCCCGATCCCAGTCGGGCGTTCGGCGGTGAGGCCAATACCATCGTCACTGACCTCGAGTTGTAACGCGCCATCGAGCGTAATGCTCACATGACACGTCTGGGCCTGTGCGTGCCGGGCAACGTTCGTCAGCGCCTCCTGTGCGATGCGATACGCCGCCACCTCGACGGCGGCCGACAGTGCGGGAAGTTGTTCCGGCGCGTTCACAGTTACATGCAGCCCGTCGTTGCTGAAGGAGTATTGTGTTGCCCGCTCGCGGATGGCGCCGATCAACCCAAGTTCATCGAGCGTGGGCGGGCGCAGGTCATAGACGAGCCGCCGAATATCGCTGACGGTCGCGTGGATGTCGTCGCCCAGTTCCGCCAGAAGCGTGTCTGCGGATTGCAGGTCTCGCACGAGCAATTTGCGCGCGGCGCCAACCTTCAGGGTGAGGGCGGCGAGCGCAGGCCCCAGCCCGTCGTGCAGGTCGCGACGCAGGCGGCGGCGCTCCTCTTCACGTGCCGTTACCAGGCGCTCGCGCGCGGCCACCAGATGCGTGTTCGTGCGCTGGAGTTCGCTTTTCAGACGTACGGCATGCGCGACCGCCCCGGCATGGCGTGACAACTCCTCGAGCAATTGTCGGTCGGCGGCTGTCCATTGGTCTCCTTGGGTGCGTGGCCCTACCTGAAGTTCGCCCAGTGCCTCACCTTGATACATAAGCGGAATACGCAGTACCTCGTCGGTAGCCGTTCCGTGGCTCGCCGCGACGTTCAGCTGATCGGCTTCTATGAGAGCGACTGCGGCATAGGGGAGCTTGAGCGCCTGAGCCACAGTCTCGGCCACAGTTTGCAGCGCCGTGTCAGGGGCTACAGCCGCCTCCAGACGCTGGGACATCTGCGAGACAACCACGTACGGCTCATCCCGCAGGCCATACATCAGCCGATTCACGCCGCGCTGGAGGCGTTCGCGCAGGGGGTGGAACAGAACGGCAACGATACCTGTCGCCAGCAGCGCGACCAGCAGGTTGCCGCGCGCCTGGACTACAACGTTGAGAGAGCCGACGATGAGCACATAGACGCCGACGACGCAGGCGGTGAGCGCACCATAGACAAGCGCCCGGTTGATCAAAATGTTGACGTCGAACAGGTGCGAGCGGAGCATGGCGATCCCAATGGAGATAGGAACGAGCAGCAAGACGCCGTACACCAGGGCATCGATGACCAGAGTCGTTACCATGGCGCCTGGTGTTGTCGGCAATGGATCAAGGATATCGAGCACGATCAGCGCGCCAAGCAGTCCGATAGCGGTTGCGCCAATGCCGAGGATAACCCACTTCGTCTGCTGTCGCTGGGGCGCGCTCGAAACGTGGCGATAGCGATACACATTCGAGTAGACAACCGTCACCAGAGCTATCGCCCAGATGGCGACCCCCACCGCCGTAAACCAGGGGCTTGCGGTCAGCGCCGCGGTTGGAAAGAAGGCGCCTGGAATTGCCTGGATGATCCAGATAAGCGCGATCCAACGTGTCCAGCGCGGCACGAAGTGGCCGTCGGGGAACAGGAACAGAAACAGAATTAAGCACGTTGAGCCGAGATAGATGAGACAGGTCACAGGTAGCCACAAGCCTGCATGTGACTCCGCCAGCGCGCTCGCAACCCCACTGAAGGTGAGCAGACCGAAAATCAGCAGTGTCAGGGAGACAAAGAGGGCCATGCGATCATCAGAGCGGAGCCAGAAAATGAGCGCCGCGACTCCACCATAGACGAGTGCGAAGATGAGAATGAGCGCAAATGCGTAACTGGCAAAGAAGTTGAGCGAGAGACCCAGGCTTTGCAGCGCCCGCACCGAGACAGGTTGCAGCTGGCCGCTGGCGCACGATGCCGCCGGGCAGGCAGTCGCCAGGCGTGTGAATTGAACGGGGATACCAGCGATAAACAGCGCCAGCGTCAGCGCGGATGTGGCCAGCCATGCAGCGCGAGCAAGCAGGAGTGAGCGTCCTTGCAGGCGCGTATCGCGAGTGAGCGCCTTCTGAGTAACGCCCGCTCGAGCGCCGGGCGTCAGCCGGAGTCTCATTGCCGCGCTCCTGACTCGTAGCTGGGTGACGGACTCCATGTGCTGCGGTACACCACAACGGCTTCCGCCACCCATTGTACTCTATCATGCCTCTCCCTGAGGGGATGGCCGCAGGTCTGGCGAATTCGCCTTGTACGAGAGTCGCCCGCGTGTGGCGGCGATAATTATCACTGCCAGGACCGCAAATGAGCCGTAGACTTCTAACGTCAGGTTTGCGTTCTTCGGCACGAGATATGGCAGCACCACGCCGCCCGCGGTTGCTCCAAGCGCACCATGGAACAACCCGACGAGCAGCAGGCTGCCTCTAGCATTGTTATAAAGCCATGAGGCGATGATTCGTACAGGCACGGAGAACAGCACGAGTAGGTAGAGTACGAACAGGGGCATTTCCTGCGGTGACAGTCTACCCGAGGTCAGCGCGTCGTTGACGAAGAGCAGTGGTAGGTGGATCCCGCCGAAGGCTGGGGCCACCAGCAGACTCGCCACCAGCGCGCCGTAGCGTGGCTGAAGACGGGTGAACATAAATCCAGTCCATCCGGTCTCCTCCCATAGGTTCACGAGCGCGGTCACGAGCACAACTTGCATCAGGTAGGCGATCAGCAGTGGCCATTGTTGTACGAGAGCAACGAGTGGCGCAAAGCCGTAGACGACCATGGCGCCGAGAAGAGCTGTAACTAATAGCCCGAAGACCGCGAACAGATACCACTGGACGCCGACGCGCACGCGGATGTAGCGGCTGGCCAGCGCGCGCACGCCCGAACGCCCATCCACGATGGCCGTTATCAGAAAGGCTGATCCCGCCAGCCCGAAGACTGCGGCCGCCAGGATGAATACCTCAATGGGCGGCGCATCAAACCCCAAAACTCCAATCCCTGACCGGGAGAGGAGCGGGATAGCGAAAATAGTCCAGGTTACGAAGTAGGCAACAATGAGATAGGACAGCACTGGATGGCGGCTGATCCACCGTCTAAGCGTCGAGCCAGATGCGGATGACGCCGCCAGATTTCCCGATAACGGGGGATGGACGGTAGCCATGATGGGCGCCTCCTGCTGAGCGACAACCGCTCAGAGCTTCTTCACAATCTTCTCCCTGATGGACGTAGCCGCGTGCATGCCCTGCGGTCGGTCACATCTGGTCTGAGGATACCGATACCCTGAGCGGTTTCCCATTGGGATGAGGCGCGCGCCTCGATTCGGTTGGGAAGATTTCCCGGTGCGTTTGGGAAACGTTTGGAGGCTGAGGAGGTTGGAGAGGCCGAGGGTTATTCAGGAAAAGGAACGGAGACGCGCGCACCGAAACGGCGTCACGTCTCCGGGTATATTGCGCCGCACGACCGCGAGTGGTCGTGGCTAGTTGGTGTGCTCGTAGATGTAGTCTACGGCTTCGCCAACCGTGGTGAGTTTCTCGGCGTCTTCGTCGCTAATCTGGAGGCCGAACTGCTCCTCCAGCGACATGATCAACTCGACCAGATCGAGCGAGTCAGCGTTGAGATCCTCAGTGAACGAGGCTGTATCGGTCACCTCTCCCTCGTCTACGCCGAGCTGTTCCGCAATCACGGGCTTGAGCTTCCCCATGATCTCTTCTTTGGACATTGACGCCATTACCTAACCTCACTTCCGGCACCTGATGCCGACAATCCTGATAATCCCTGTGTACGGTTGAAAATTGTGCCTAGCACGCCATTCACAAAGCGGCTTGACGTGTCACTACCGAATGATTTGGCAAGTTCCACCGCTTCATTGATAGCAGCCTTTGCTGGCACAGAATTATTAAACAGAATCTCGTAAATTGCAAGCCTCAGGACATTCTTGTCGATTCGAGCCATCTGCGCGATCGGCCATTCGGGAGCCACCTCCTGAATGGTGGTGTCAATCGCATCGAGATGTTCGAGCACCCCATGCACCAGTTCGCCAGCATACTCGGCCACGCGCGGTGAGAGCCGCCGCTCCTCCACATGGCGCTGGATGACATCCTCCACGTCATGGTGGGCGGTATCGTACTCGTAGAGCGTCTGTAGCGCCGTGATGCGAGCCTGACGGCGAAGTGTTGTGCGCATGGGTTACGCTACATCCTGGACATACACATTGATCTCACTGGCTCGCATTCCGAGAATGTGGTCAACAGCCTGCCCCACAGCCTCTTGAACCGCCACGCCAACCCCGATGAGATTGACGTCTGGTTGTGCGATCAGATAGAGATCAACGGAAACGACATCGTCGCGCACGACCAGCGCAACACCATGAATTGGTAAGGAGCGGCCAATCAGATGCGGCCATTGGCTGACGTTCATCGCGAGTCGCGCCACACCCTGCACGCTCAGCGCAGCCTCTTCGATGATCGTCCGCAGCACTCGGCGAGCGATGCGGACAGAACCGAGGTTCTCTGACGCATAATCGTCGGCTGTCAGCATTGGCGTCTCGACCGGCTCCGTGTCAGCCGATCCATCCGGCACGCCGTTCCGCGCTGTCGTCATGCCAACGCTCCCCTCTCTGTAAATCCGCGTCGCGACAGGCTCAAGGCTCAGGCGCGCAATCGCTCCACGGCGGATGCGAGATCCGCGACGGCGCCCACTGATACAATCGTCGCGCCCTTCGCGATGCGCCTGATCAGTCCGGCGAGCACCTGGCCGACCCCAATCTCCACAAATGTCTCAACACCGTGGTCGGCGAGATATTCCACCGTTCGCGTCCATTGTACCGGAGAGACAATCTGTTGCGCCAGTTCTCCGCGCAATTGCGCCTCAGAGGTGAGCGGCTCAGCCGTACTATTCGCGACGATCGGTACGCCAGGAGCGGTCACGGGCGCCGCCTCAACAGCCGTAGCCAGCGCCTCGGCGGCGGGAGCCATCACTGGCGAGTGGAACGCGCCACTCACCGCCAGCGGTACGACCCGCTTCGCGCCCGCCGCGCGCGCAAGCTCCATCGCGGCCTCCAGCGCTGGCGTCGCGCCGGAAATCACGATCTGACCGGGGGCGTTGATATTCGCCACAACCACGCGCCCCGCGCCTGGATGCTCGGCCAGTTGGTCCACAGAAAGACTGGCCCGCGTCTTGTCGGTCGCCTCGGCGCAGATAGACGTCAGCGCGTCAGCATCTACACCAAGCACCGCCGCCATGCCGCTGGGGCAATGCAAGCCCTCTTCGTGCATCAGTCGCCCACGCTCGCGCACCAGCCGCAGCGTATCCGCCACATCGAGTGCGCCGGACGCGGCCACCGCGCTATACTCGCCGACGCTATGGCCCGCGACAAATGCCGGTTGAATAGGGCCGCGCAGTATCGACTCGCCGCCAAGCTCCGCGCCAGCCGCCTCTTGCAGCGCAGCAAGGAGCGCCAGACTGGTGGCGACGATAGCGGGCTGGGTATTCACCGTTTCGCGGAGAGCAGACTCTGGACCCTCGAAGCAGAGCGTCGAGAGCGGAAAACCCAGCGCATCATCGGCTATCTCGTAGACCGACCGCGCGGCGGGAGACGCCTGGAAGATATCCGCGCCCATCCCAACCGTCTGGCTTCCCTGACCAGGGAAAACGAACGCGACGCGCTGGCTCACTCACCCCTCCATGCCTATTCGTGCTGATCAGACTACTGCAAACTTATTCCGTTGCGGCACGGCGCTCGCGAATCGGAATCACCTGACGGCCTCGGTAGGTGCCGCAGTTTGGGCAGGCGTGGTGCGAGAGCCGCGCCTGTTTGCACTGTGGGCAAATCTTCAACTGCGGGATTTTGATCTTGTGATGCTGGCGCCGGAAGCCCTGGCGCGAGTTGGTCTGGCGTTTCTTTGGCAGCGCGCCCACACTCTTCTCCTCATCTCATCGTCGCACAGCATGGCCGCACCGCGAGCGAGTCATCTCGCACCACTTCCGCGAACATCTGCACACATCTGCGAACATCAATGTACGTGCCCGACCGCCGCGTCTCCAGAGGCGCACAAAGCGATCAGGCACGCCAGACTATCAGTACCACGTCAGTTCGCGCCAGATTCTTGGTGGCAGTGATCTGAATGGTCATCAGGCGCACCGTCGAACGCAATGCGCCACTAGCTGTTTATTGTATCATAGACCGGCGTCCTCGCACAGTCCAGCAGCGAAATGCGCCGCACTAGGTGGTCTTTACCCAGTGTGTGGTGGCTGCTGGCGGCGAATCATCATCAGCGGATTGTGTCCCAGTGCTCGCTTGCACGCGGCGCAGACATAGAACCCTTCGGCTTCGCGATATTCCAGCGCGGCAAGTGGGAAGTGGAGATAGCAAATCCCACAGCGCGCGCTATCCCCCTGGCTTGCCACGGCACGATCCTGCGCGAAGAGTTCGTGGAGTGAATCGATCAGCGAACCGACCTCACCGCGAGACTCGGGACGAAACGGCTCGCGTGGCGTCGAGTCTGTGCCACCATTCAGGCGCTCGACACGCCAGTTTGCTGGAAGCGCGCCTGTACCATCACTCTCGCCGCCGTCATAGTCGCCCAGAGCGCTAGTGGGGTAGGCGCGACGCTCGTTCGGCGCGAAGCCGTTGCCATGATGATGTCCATTCTGCCCATTTTGCCCATTCATACCCTGCCGCGAACCGCTGGCCGGGATATAAGCATGTCCCCCGCGCGAGGCCGCCGCGAACGGCGTGCGCCCACGAGGATGTGAGTTCTCCGGGTGTTCGGGAGGTGTGGGTAGTTCATCGCGTCCTGGGATATCGCTGGCAACCTGCATCTGCTCAGGCCCGGTCGCCTCGCCCGGACCGTCGCGGTGGTTATTCACCGACTGAGCTGAGGGCGGTATTTTGTGTTGTGGTTCTGTATACTCCTCCTGGGGCTTCGGCTCAGATTTCAGTTCTGGCGTCAGTTCGGACGCCTTTTCGTTCGCCTGGGGCGTTCGCGCTGAAGCAGGCGGGCTGACATTTTTGGGCTGACTTGGACGATTCTCTTGTCCGCGTTGGCGTGGCGGGCCGTGACGTGACTTGGAGCTACCCCCGTTGCGTTTGTTGCGATTTGTATGTCCACTCATGGCGCATCTGCTCCCACTCACAGAGGCTCGTGATTCTCTCACTGCCGCATGTGACCCACTCCGCGATTGTGCGGCCGAAAGGTCAGTGACACGAGTAGACTCATTGTTCTCGTGACTGCATGCCAGGCAGTGTGAGTGCCTCAACGACTCATTATACACGGAATATCGGCACGAGTTTCGTTGCGAAAGACAGGGCGCCGTATGCGTCATTTGCGCCGCTCCCCCTTCTCCCATCGGATTGACACCTTTCCAGAGTCATTGCTATCCTTAAAGCAGCGCGTATGTACGCGCACCACTATGGATGCAGCGCCGCATCGCCGACGGGGCACGCAACGCCTGCGGGCCGAATTTTCCTGATGTTCGTCCGAGTCCATTCTGACGAGAAGAGGCTTGCCCGTATGCAACAGAATTTGCGCATCCCCGGCCCGACGCCGATTCCACCCGCAGTCGCCGAAGCGATGGCGCGGCCAATGATCAACCATCGCGGCCCAGAGTTTGCCGCCATCATTGCGCGGGTCAGCGAGGGGCTTCAACACTTCTTTCAAACGACGCAACCCGTACTCGGTTTCCCCTCCTCTGGTTCGGGCGCGATGGAAGCGGCAATCGTCAACAGCTTCTCGCCTGGTGATGAAGTGCTTTCAGTCACCTGCGGCGCGTTTGGCAACCGCCTCGCCAAAATCGCGGAAACATTTGGGTTGAAGGTCACCCGCCACGCCGTGGAGTGGGGACATGCCGCCGACCCTGAGGCCGTGGCGCAGGCGCTGGCGGCAATCCCAAACGCGCGCGGCGTGCTGTTGACGCATAACGAGACCTCGACAGGCATCACGAATGACATTCAGGCGCTGGCCCGCGTGATCCGGCAGCGGCGGCCTGACGCGCTCATTCTGGTGGATGTGGTCAGTTCGCTGGGTTGTATTGATTTGCGCATGGATGAGTGGGATCTCGATGTCGTCTTCACCGGCTCTCAGAAGGGCTGGATGGTCCCCCCAGGGCTGGCGATGATTGGCGTCAGCCAGCGCGCCTGGGCCGCCACCGAGCGCGCCACACTCCCACGTTCCTACTGGGATTTCCGCGCCGCGCGCAAGTCGCTGGAGAAGGGGCAGACCCCTTACACACCGCCCGTCAGCATCTACTTCGGGCTGGATGTCTCGCTGCCGATGATGCGCGCGGAGGGACGCGACGCGATCTTCGCCCGCCATCTCGCTGGCGGCACGCTGGTACGCGAGCGCGCCCGCACGATGGGGCTGCGCCTCTTTGCCGACCCCGCCTTCGCCTCGAATACCGTTACGGCGATTGATGTGCCTGAGGGCGTGGATGGCAAGGCATTGACGAAGGCAATGCGTGAAAATGAAGGCGTCGTCATCGCGGGCGGTCAGGAACATCTGGAAGGCAGGATCATTCGTATCGGTCACCTTGGCTATTTCAGCGAGGCCGATCTGACCGCCTGCATGGATGCGTTGGAACGGCAGCTGACCGCGCTCGGCCATCGCGTGCCGACGGGCGCGGCGGGCGCGTAGTCTCACATGCCGCAAGGACGACAATCGTACCGTTGCCATTTCGTTGCCGTCGTCCTATGAGGACGACGGCGCGTTACGTTTGATGATGTTGTTATGCTGAGGAGAGAGCCTCGTGACTGCTGAACCACAGGATAAGATTTCACCTGTTGCCGCTATCGCCGCCGATACTGCTGCTGAAGATACCGTGTCAGATATGGAAACAGAACGCCCTCATATTCTGGTTGCCGACCCAATCGCCAGCGAAGGGATGACGCTGCTGCGCGGCTTTGCCGATGTCGACGAACGGCCTGGATTGATCGCCACCGAGTTGACCGCTGCGATTCCCGCATACGATGCGCTGGTGGTGCGAAGCGAGACCCGTGTCACCGCCGAGGTGATCGCGGCGGGCGCGCGCCTGCGTGTCATCGCGCGCGCTGGTGTCGGCGTCGATAACATCGACGTCGATGCGGCCACCCGCCACGGCGTCATCGTCATCAACTCGCCCACTGGCAATATCGCTGCCGCCGCCGAACACACCGTTGCCCTGCTGCTCGCGCTCGCCCGGCATATCCCCGCCGCCAGCGCCTCATTGCGTGAAGGCCGCTGGGAGCGCTCGCATTTTGTTGGCACTGAGGTGCGCGGCAAGACGCTGGGTATTGTCGGCCTGGGAAAGGTCGGCGCGGAGGTGGCGAGGCGCGCGGGCGAGGGCGGCCTCGGGATGCGCCTGCTCGCCTCTGATCCCTACGCCTCGCCAGAGACGGCGCGCAAGCTGAACGCCGAGCTGATACCGCTCGAAGAACTACTTGCGCAGGCAGACTTCGTCACCATCCACACGGCGCTGACCGGAGGCACGCGCGGCCTGATCGGCTCCGACGAGCTGGCGCTGATGAAGCCGACAGCGCGTATCATCAACTGCGCGCGCGGGGGTATTGTCGATGAGGAGGCGTTGCTGGTCGCGCTGGAATCGGGCGCGCTGGCGGGCGCCGCGCTCGATGTCTATAGCAAAGAGCCGCCTGGAGAGAACGCGACGCTTCACGCGCTGATCAAGCATCCGCATGTAGTCGCCACGCCGCATCTGGGCGCGTCCACCGAGGAGGCGCAGATCAGCGTCGCTGTGGACGTGGTGGAGCAGGTTGAGGAGATTTTGCGGGGTGGAGCGGCGCGCGCCGCCGTCAACGCGCCGATGATCCTGCCTGAGACCATGCGCCAGTTGCAGCCGTGGGTGAAGCTGGTCGAAAAGCTTGGCCGACTCTACACCCAGCTACACCCTGGCCCACTACGCCGCGCCGAACTGAGCGTCAGCGGTGAGATCGCCAGCTACGATACGCGTCCGCTCTCCGCCGCGCTGGTGAAAGGACTGCTCGAGTCCGTGTCGGAAGCGCACGTCAATCTGGTCAACGCGCCAGTGGTGGCCCGCGATTGGGGGCTGGAAATCGTCGAAAGCCGCTCGACGACGGCGGAGCAGTATTCGAATCTGGTGACGATTCGTGTGGCGGCGGACGGCCCGGAGACGCCCTCCAGCGTGCTTTCGGCCACGATTACCTGGGGCGAGGAGCGGGTGGTGCGGGTGGACCGCTACGCCACCGATTTCTCGCCCAGCGGACATATCCTCATCGCGCGCAATCTCGACCGCCCCGGCATGGTTGGCCGCGTGGGGACAATACTAGGCGAGGCGGGCGTCAACATCTCACACATGGACGTCGGCCCGGTGGCGAGCATGGCCGGTGGGCGCACGCGCCAGGCTGGCGGTGAGGCGCTGATGATTCTCTCGCTGGATGGCCCCGTGCCGGAAGATGCGTTGGAGCGTATCGACGAGGCCGACGGCATATTCGCCATTACCAGCGTCGTGTTGTAGGAGACCTCTCCCCCTACCCCCTCCCCGCTGCGGGGAGGGGCCTCAGACCTACATTGCAGTGAATGGCAGATATGGGTCCCTCTCCTATGACGGAGACGTTGGGGAGTGAGGTCAGAGTGCCATGGAGGGGGGCGCGAAGATTGCGCGCACCAGCAGCCGCGCGTCGTGGCGTACCAGCGATTCGCTGTGTACGGCCATTACTGGTTCCACGATCACCTCAGGCACCAGCTTGCG
>JAICKD010000554.1 GCA_025928125.1 Ktedonobacterales bacterium | reverse complement strand
TGAATCTCCACAACCTGCACGATGAGGCGAACGCCGCCGAGCGGAGCGAACACCTCTCCGTCGGCGGCCATCTACGCCTAAGCATGTTGTGGTTCGCGATGAACTTCCAGACAGCGGCGATGCTGCCCATCGTCCTGCCGGTGCAGTTATTGCTGTTTGTGGCGCCGGGGAGCATTGGCAACGCCCAGCAGGCGACGCTGCTCGGCTGGCTCGCGGCGGCGGGCAGCCTGGTCGCGGTCTTCATTCCGCCCATCGTCGGCGCGCTCTCGGACCGCACCACTGGCCCGCTGGGGCGGCGTCGGCCCTACATTGCGCTGGGCGCCGCCATCGAGGTGGTGGGCGCCGTGGTTCTGGCGCGGCCTGGGAGCCTGGGCGGCTTGTTCCTCGGGCTGCTGCTGTTTCAGGTTGGCAGCGGAGTGATTGGCGGCGCGTATCAAGGGTTGCTTCCGGATATGGTTCCAGTCGGGCAGCGCGGCGAGCAGTCGGGCTATATCGGCCTGATGACGATCCTGGGCAACGCCTGTAGCCTGGGACTGGCGGCGGTACTGCTGGGGTCGGTCACGACGGTTGCGCTCTCGCTGGATACCATCACCGCGGGCAGCGCAGTCTTCTACCTGTTCACCGCCGTCGTGCTCATCGCGGGCGTGCTGCTCACCGTCTTCGGCGTCCACGAGACGCCACTGGAGGCGCTGCGCGAGCAGCAGCGCATCGGGGAGCCGCACGGCTGGCGCGGCAACTGGCGACGGCGCTTCGCGGCGGACTGGCTCGCGCCGTGGCGGCATAGCAACTTCACCTGGGTTTTTCTCACCCGCGCCTCGGTGATGCTGGGGCTGAGCCTCTTCATGACCTTCATCGAATACTACTTCGCCAATGTCGCGCAGAGCAGCAATTTCGTGACACAGACGGCGGCGCTGGCGATACTGGCGCTGGCGGGAGCAGCGGCGAGCGCCATCGCGCTAGGCATTCTCTCCGACCGGCTGCGGCTGACGCTGGGGCGCGTGCCGCTGGTCTGCATCGCGACGGGCTGCATGGCGCTGGCCGCGTCGGGGTTTCTCTTCCTGCCGCCAGGCACGCCACTCTGGCCGCTGGGGCTGCTCTTCGGCGTGGGCTTTGGCGCATATAGCAGCGTGGACTGGGCGCTGGCGGTGGATGTTCTGCCGGTGGCGCAGAACGCGGGCAAGGACATGGGCATCTGGAGCACCGCGTCCAACATCCCTATGCTGCTCGCGCCACTCGTCGGAGCTGGCGTCCTGCATTTTAGTGGCCTGGCGGGTCAGACGACGCTCGGCTATCAACTCGTCTTTCTGCTGGCGGCGCTCTGCATGATCGCGGGCGCGGTCTTCATCTTCGCGGTGCGCAATGCATAACTACGACAACAACGATAACAACGATACCTCCCAGACACCCGCGCCTCAAGCGCCAATGCTGTCGCAGCAACACCAGGAGCGCCCGGTGCGCGCGTGGTGGCGGCTGGTCTTTGGCTCGGGCAGCGGGCAGGCGCGAGGCTTTCTGCGCTTCTGGCCGCTGTGGGAGTGGCTGACGCTACGAGTGATGCCCCATCATGAGATTCCCGACGCGCCGCATCACCTCTTCGAGGTGCAGTTCACGCATGTCGATGCCAAACCGATCACACTATCCGACGGCACACATATCAAGCGACGCGATCCGATAGCGATCCTCCACGTCAACAGCCGCGTCCTCGCCCGGATTGTGAACGAGACGACGCCGTGGCAGCAGTTGCGGATGATGCGCGAGGATCTGCAAGCGCTGGCGCGGTGGGTGGCAGCGGACGGCTTCCCCAGCGATATCCACGCGCTCTACGGCTACACCTTGCTGGGCCGAAGCGCGCCACGGCTGGGCTTCACACTCCGTCGGCGTCCCAGCAGCATCCGCACCCGGCTCGACCGCTTCTTCCTGATGGGCATCATCGTGCTCTACCACCCCGGCGGGCGCGACCGGCTCGCTCACGGCACGACCTACGAAACTGAGCCAGTCGAGACGTGGATGTCGCTGGATGAGCTGCTGCGGCGCTATGGCGACGAGCCTGCCGCTGGCTCCCCCTCTCCCGTGGGAGAGGGGGATGGGGGGTGAGGTTCGGAGCGGTCAGCTACAGATTCCAGACGATGGTGCGATAGCCGGTGGACGATTGGCACGTGCTTTGATCGTCGGGATTGGTACATGCGGGCGCGGTCACCGTGCCGTATACGTACAGGAGTTGGAACGGCGTGTATTTGAAGTTTGAGAGGTCAGCTACCAGCCAGCCATCGCTGTCGGCGCCTGATGCGACGGCTGCGGCCAGCGACGGATGTGTCGCCAGGTCTGCGCTGCTGGATGCGAGTGGAGTCAGCTTGAGGAATATCTGATCGGCTGTGATCGGTGTACCAGGAATGCCACCCTTGCCGCCAATCATAAAGTAATGACTCGTCGCGGCATCCAGAATTGGTACACTGCTTCCCGTATTGTTATGCGCGTGTATGTGGAATAGCCACTCACTCGTGCCGCGCTGGACGGCTACGATGTGGAGGGTAACGTTATCTGGGGACGTCAGCGTATCGGTTATTG
Organism: Ktedonobacterales bacterium; assembly: GCA_025928125.1. Classification (GTDB taxonomy): domain Bacteria; phylum Chloroflexota; class Ktedonobacteria; order Ktedonobacterales; family JADMIN01; genus DAHUXT01. Next base: position 628 of record JAICKD010000554.1, on the reverse strand, counting down.
CTCCGTACTCCGCGCCGTAATGGTGTATTGGAGTGGGCTGGGGTGATGCGTTGAGACCCACGATTCCGAGCGACGAATCAGCAAATACCCATCCCTGATTGACCGCGACGACAACCGCTACGGCCATGACGGCTATGCCCGCCCCGATAGACAGTACACTCCTACGTTTCATGGATGACATGCGCTCCTTCCTGACGCCCACCATTGCCTGCATGACATACATCCAGACGGGTTCAGATTGGCCTGTTGACTTACTGCCTGCCTGCGTGTACTATATCCACACTGGATATATCCGATATGGATCGAGTGAGGGAAAGCCTATGGACGCGCAACCAGCGCCGGAGGAGTTGCTTCCGCTCAGCCCGGCGGTCTTCCACATCCTGCTGGCGCTCGCCACTGGTGAGCGGCATGGCTACGGCATCATGCGGGAGATCTCGGGAGCGACGGACGGCCAGATGCATATCGGCCCCGGCACGCTCTACCGCTCGATCAGGCAGATGCTCGATGCGGGCATGATCGAAGAATCGGATGAGCGCCCCGACCCCGCATTAGATGACGAGCGCCGCCGCTACTATCGCCTGACCAGCTTCGGGCGGCGCGTGGCGCAGGCGGAGGCGGCGCGGCTGGC
>JAICKD010000382.1 GCA_025928125.1 Ktedonobacterales bacterium | reverse complement strand
TACGATACGAATGACGCAAACGATCTACGAGAAATACGGCCTGAAATATCGCCGCGCGCGGGGAAGGGCGTACAGCGCATGCGCGTGTTGCTTGGCACGGTCGCGGCGGCGCTGGTCGTGGCGCTGCTGGCGGGCATGCTGTTGACACGGATGCACGCTCCACTCGGCCAGACGAACGGCGGGTACGGTAATTTTTCACCGGCAAAGGGAGCCTGCACGCCGGGAGACATCACCGCGCATCTTCCCGAAGATGGCAGTATTGGCTCGCTCGACATGATCTCGCCCGACGAAGGCTGGGCTATTGGTGGTGTTGTGGACCAGACGACGCTTGTGCCGGGAAAATCCTTCATCCTGCATTATGAGAACTGCGCCTGGACGCCGATAGCGACCAGCATCCCCGATGATGTCGGCCTTTCGAGCATCTCGATGGGGTCGGCGAGCGACGGCTGGGCGGTCGGCGGCACGGAGAGTGGCGCGCCTTTCGCCATGCACTATGCGAATGGCGTCTGGAAGCCCGTGACGCCTCCAGGCGCGGATGTCTTCCATGGCCTGTTTTCGTACGGAGCAGTGTATATGCTCTCGGCGAATGAAGGCTGGATCGTGGTCAACCTGGAGAAGGATAGTCAGGGGAATCCTGCGTCGGGTTTACTGCATTTCGCGGACGGAAAGTGGTCGCAGGTTGATACTCCATTCGCGGTCATGTCAACTGTGTTGCCGGTCGCTCCGGCTGATGCCTGGGTGGTAGGATATGCCACCAAGACCCAGCAATTTCCTGATATGTACCATTATCAGGCAGGAACATGGACCAGAATGGCAGCGCCAGTGGGAATCAGTATTTTCACACTTCGGATGGTCTCGCCTAACAACATCTGGGCATCTGGGTTAGTAGGTCCGGGTTCACGCACGATCGAGGCAGCGGTGGCGCACTATGACGGCAGCCAATGGCGGCGGGTAGCAGTGAGCGCGAGTGGAAGTCCAACAGACGTGGAGGCTTTTGATCAGAGCACAAGCTGGGCGTTCACCAAGAACGATGCGCCCCCAGGCGTCCCCGTGATGACCGACGTACAGTATCAGCGTGACGGCTCATGGCAGCACGTCTCCTGGCCGTTGAGCAATCTCTCGCTCATCGCCTCGCTCACCCGTGTCTCCGCCGACGAATACTGGGCCATCGGCTACTACTACGTGCTACACCAGACACCCACTGGCAATGGGGGCTATACCGGCTCTGGATACGCGGTGGGTGTGCTACTCTACTTCGCCAATGGCGTGTGGCACGAGATACCGACACATTCATGACATGCCCGGCGTCATCAACACAAAGCCCGCAGTCACTTCGGCTGCGGGCCAGCGTATTTGTTGGGGGTGCGCTCGTTACGAGGCTGTGCGCGAGCGCGAGTTATCGGCCCATTCGTCGAACCAGCGGTCCAGCGCGTTGGCGCGATGCTGTGCCTTCTCCGAGCCTTTGATCTCGTTGCACTTGCGGTGCGCGGGTACCAGATTATGCGCCGCGTGCTCGCCGCCATCGGCCAGCGCCAGCACGTGATCGAACGAGAGGTCGTGCAGCGTCACCGGCAACTTACAGATACCGCAGAGCCACTGGCCGTTACCATTCCGCGCGTGCTCCAGCACGTGCGCCAGCTCGACCGCACGCACCGCGCCGATCACTCCACGCCTGCGCGCGCCGCTATTCAGCCGGAGCGCCCGCCGCCGCACGATATCGATCATCCAGTCGTCGAAGCTCGCGGGCCACTCCAAATGCTGCGGCTGTGGCCGTGATGTCGGACGGGTCGCGGGGCGCGCCGGTTGACGTGGCGCCTGCCGGGTGGATGGGACGCGGCCATTGCGCGTGGCTGGCGTGGCTGGCGTGCGTTGGGGATGTTGCGCCGGGCGGGTGGGTGCGGGCGTGCGCACTATGCGCGTCCGGGCGGGCAATCTCGGCGTCTCACGGATCTCACGGATCTCACGGGGCGGCGCGGAAGGAAGGTCAAGCGCCGAGGATTTCGCGGGGTGAGGCAGAGGCGGCTGAATGGCCGGATGACCAGGCCACGGACTCCATGCGGTCCAGGAGCGGGTGTCTGCCCGTTCTCCCCATACAGAACTCGTCGTCGCAACGCGAATCACAAAACCATCTGGGGGACTATACCCCATTCCCCTTCGTTCGGGCCTACGCGCCCGATCTATCATACGTCGTGTACTCATATTTACCGTACCGGCAACCCCTCCACATCGTCTATCCTGCTTATCTCGGCATACCTTTCGTTGATGTATACGCGCAGGGCGATGAATTAGTTCAGTGGTTGCGCTTCAAGAAATCATACCTGGGAGGCACTTCGGAGGCGAGAGTCGCGCTCGGAGGATGACATAGCGAAGTCGCAGTCAACATATCATTCATAGGTAGTATCGTATGAGACGAACCCGCTGTCAAGCGCGCCACGACGCCGGGACCTTGCGATACACAAGCGATGCGCTGCCTGGCAGGCGAACGGCGATGGGCGATTTACCGCTAACTGGCGACAAGCGTGCGCACCAGGCTCACCAGCTCGCGCATCTCGAACGGCTTGCGCAGCACCACCCCCGCCTCAACACCACGTTGATAGAGGTCGAGCGAGGTCGCTGCCGTCAGGAATAGCACATGCGTCTTCCACGTCTCGGGGTGGATGCGCAGTTGGCGATAGACCTCAGCGCCATCGAGATCGGGCAAGTTCACGTCGAGCAGTACGACGTTCGGAGGGCGTGACGCCGCCAGCGCCAGCGCGCGCGCGCCGCCCTCAGCCACCTGGATGTCCCAATCTGGCTCGCCCTCCAGCGTGAGCGTATCGCGAATCGCATGCGCCACGCGCGGATCATCCTCCACGATCAGGATGCTGGGATGCGTCCGCTCCGCCACAGGCGCGACCGCCAGCGGGACAGGCGACTGTTCAATCGGCGCGACCATCTCCAGGGTTGGCGCGGCGGCGCGCGGCAGCAACGTCACCGTTGCGCTTGCCGGGCGGCTGGAGTGTGACGGCTTGTGCGTCGGCGCTGGCAGCGCGACGTTGCCTGACATGGAATGAGCGTGCGCGGCGGGCGCCATCGCGCGCAGACGAGTCTGTCTGCCCTGTCGGCGCGATGCGTTGGCGCGTACACTGCTCATAGAATTTCAGGCCTCCCGCCTGTGCGTTGGTGGAATCTTCCGGGCCGTTCCTTGCCTCCCAGCTGTCCCTTGTGGGACTCGCCGGATAGCAGGCAGAGCTACTGAGCCGAGTATAGCACGGCTGCCTGAGCGGCCCAGCCTCAGCAGTACTTCCGGGCAAATAACACCTGTCATGGTGTGATACAAATCCGCAAGGAATCGGGGGTCAGGCGATCACCGCGACCAACCAGCACGCGGCGAACGCCATCGCGCCGAACGCCTGGATATAGAAGTTCACCTTGAGCGTCGCGGTATCCGGCTTGCGACGGTAGAGCAGCATCGTCAGCGCGGTTGTGCCGATGGCCACTAGCGTTGCCATCAGCAGCCAGACCGGCAACCCTGGCGCTAACCCGGTGAGGTCGAGCAGCCAAATGAGCAGGCACAGCGCGACCGGGATCCCCCAGACCAGCGCGAGATCGCGGCGCAGCCCCAGCACATGCGGCAGCCCGCGCACCCCGGCGGCGATATCGTCATCGAGGTCGGGCAGCGAGTTGGCGATATTCATGGCGATGCCGAGCGCGGCGCCCAGCGGCAGAATCCACGGCAGGAACGGCTGCCATGCGCCCAGTGCGACCCAGACGAAGATCGGCAGCAACGGAAAGTGGAGCGCGAAGAGCAGCGCGCTCACCCAGGTTCCCTTGAAGCGCAGATCGTAGGCGAAGCCCAGCGCCATGATGGCGCAGAGGACTAACGTCGCCGCCAGTCCAAACGACTGCGCAATGAGGATCGCCAGCCCGGTTAGAATGACCACCAGCGCCAGCGCCTCGCCCGGCTGCACTGTGCCGCGCACGAGTGGCTTGTGCGGCTTGCTGGCGGCGTCGAGCGCGCGGTCGCAATAGTCGTTGAGGATGCCGATGGCCGCCTGCGCGCAACCCATCGCCAGGACGAGGCGCACGACCGCATCCACAGAAAGCGTGCGGTGCGCGGAGAACGCCGCGAGCGGGGCCAACAGCGCCATCAGCAGCATATACATCGCCACGGGTACAGGATGGGTGACGCGCACGAGTCCGCCTGCCCGCTGCAACACACCGAAGCGCGGCGATTGATGGCTGGATGGCGTGTCGGACATGACGCTTCTCCCAATGCGCGGGCGGGGTAAAACGCGCCTCCCAGGCCTCGCCTGCAGCGCCCGCTCCGCCACAAAACACCCCAGCACCGGGTGCCAAAACGCGCAAACCCCGGGACGAAACCGATGGGGGCAGGTCGG
>JAICKD010000495.1 GCA_025928125.1 Ktedonobacterales bacterium | reverse complement strand
TACATGGAGCTGCCGCTGATGTCCGGCGGCACACTCGCGGGCAAGATGGCCGCTGGACCGCTACCTTTGGAGGATGTCGCCAGCTATCTACGTCAGATTGCCAGCGCGCTCGACTATGCGCACGGGCAGGGCGTGATTCACCGTGACGTAAAGGGCGCCAATGTGCTGCTGGACCGCGACGGCACGCCGCTGCTGGCAGACTTTGGCATCGCCCGTATCTTCGAGCGCGGCGCCTCACAACCACTCGATACGACCGGAGCCAGGGCGCTTACCCGCACCGGGCAGGTCATCGGGACGCCTGCCTGCATGGCGCCGGAGCAGCTTACTGGCGGCCCGATCACGCCGCAACTGGATTTGTATGCGCTGGGTGTGCTGGCATGGCAGATGGTGACAGGCGCGCTGCCCTTCGCCGCCAGCGATCCGCTGCACCTGGCGCTGCAACACCTGAACAATCCACCACCATCGGCGCGCGCGCTCCGGCCGGAGCTTCCGGAGCCAGCCGACGTGGCGCTGCGCAGAGCGCTTGCCAAACGTCCCGAAGATCGCTTCGAGAGTGCGGGAACCTTTGCCGCCGCCTTCGAGGATGGACTTCGCGGCGACTGGCATCCCGCGCTGAGTCTGCCAGCAGCCACCAACCACGCGCTCGATACGACGCTGAGCGATGCGGCAAGCGCGCTGGCAGAACTGGATGAGGTGAACGGGGCCTATGCCGATCCGCGCACGCGGGTCGCGACGCGCAAGCTCCCGGAGAGCCAGCAATCCCGTGAGAAAGCGGCGGGTAACGCTGGAGGTGGAACGAAGTGGCGTCTTCCTCGCGCCATGCGTACAGCTATCCTCGTGCTGGCGCTGGTGGTGATCGTGGTTGGTGGGCTACTCTCGGCCCCACGCCTTCTGCCAGCCCTGTCTGGTCTCGTCGCTCCGGCGACCCCGGCAGCCACCGCGCTGTCCTCGCCAACAGTGAACGTCTTCAGGCCACTGGTGGCCGCTGGCGCAACGCTCTACGCGACCAGCGCCCCTGGCCAGTGCGATACGCAGGGCGCGGAGTGGTTCACGAACGTCGAGGGCCAGCAGCAGCACTGCCTGAGCGGCGGCACGGTGCTCACCGGAGCAAATTGCGCCTGCCCGCTGGCGTTGGCCAAGCTGGAGAGCCTGCCCAACGGAGCATTCCCGCGGAACTATGTCATCCAGGCGCAGATACAGTCTATCGGCATCAGTCGCACCGATTACTTCGGCTTCAAGTTCCGCGAGCAGGCGACGACGCCTGAGGCGGTCACCTTCGGCGGCTATGGCTTTCTGGTGGACGCCAACGGCCAGTGGCAGTTCAACTCCTACAATGCTGTAGATGGCCACAAAACGACGCTTCAAGACGGTGAATTGCCGACAACGCTCGATCAGCCGCACACCTACGATCTCATCGTCAACGGCAGCACGTTCAGCTTCGCGATAGATGGCAAAATTGTCGCCACAGTAGGCGACACCACCTATTCTGGCGGCATCCTCGACTTCGCCGCCGAGCCGCGCTGCGTGATCTTCATCTCCAACGTCGCCCTCTATGCGCTGGCGTAACACGTCCTCGATTCACGCCGCTGGCATGTCACGATCTGGGTCTCTCAAGCTATGGAATCAGTGAGGGACACGAGACGGCAAGCAGTTGATGATCGGTCAGGAGACGCGCGCATGAGCGAGCCACTTTCCCGCGATGAGCCGCCTGAGGCCGTGTTCGAGGACGTGCTCGCGCAGTCGCAGGCGTCGCTCATCAACTTCGCGCGCGGGCTGGTGGGCGACTGGGAACTGGCGCGCGACATCACCCAGGACACATTCATCGCCGCCTGGCGCAGCATGGTGCGAAACACGCCGCCGTTTGACACCCTGGGCGACCCGGCGGGCATCCGGCGCTGGCTCTTTACGGTCGCCTATCGCCAGGCGATCAAGCACCTGCGCCGCCGCCGTGTCATCGCCTGGGAGCCGCTGGACGACTCTATCTCGGCAGCCGCCGTTCTCCAGGTGCGGCCATCCTTCGAGGATGCCGTGGCCGACGCCGAGACGCTGCGCCAGGCGCTCTTGAGTGTCGGCCCGGAGGATGCCGCCTGTTTTCTGCTCCAGGCGGCGCACGGGTTCACCGCCGCCGAGGTCGCGGCCATCCTCGATATTCGCACCGATACCCTGCGCAAGCGGTTCTCGCGCGCTAGGCAGCGCCTGCGTGAGGCGTATAAGGCGCAAAGCAAGACTTCGAGCCAGCCCCAGCAATCTCAACAGTCTCAGCAACGCCCGATGCGCGAACCACATGGAGGGAGGCGACGATGAACCACTCGATGCCAACGCCCGATTGCGCCGCCTATGCGTCGTCGTTGCCGTTACTGACGACGGGTCTGCTGACCGACGACGAGACCCGCGATTTGCTGGCGCATGCGACAACCTGCGACCACTGCCGCGCGCAGGTCGACGAGTACGCCGCGCTCGAAGCCGCTGGCTGCCGTTACTATGGCCCGGACGCGGCGCTGCCTGCTTTCGTTGCGACCCCACTGACACTGAACGATATCGTCCATGCAAGCGCGTCCGATCATATATTTGAGGAATCGGCGGTTCTTATCCCATCAACACCGCAACGCCCGCGCGTGCATCGCCGCGTGTGGTTACGTATCCTGCCAGAGATTGCCGCCGCGCTCATCGTAGCCCTGCTGGCCACGACGCTGCTAGTCAATCGCCCTGGCGCATCCAGTACATCCATAGGCATCCTTCCAGGCGGCGAAAATGCGGTGGTTTTCACACACACTGTCCCCTGGGGAAAACTCGCGATCAATGGCCAATTGGTGGACATCAGCCCGCATTCCGCCGATTACGACACTTCTCATCTGAACCCGCTCTACCTGCCGCGGAAGAGCAATACGATCACCTACACCGCTGCGCAATTTCCTACGTTCACCTGTACGATCAGCGCCCCCGCGTCGCCGAGCGATACCTGCCCGCTCAAGACTATCGAGGTTCCTCCTACGGGTCCGAGTAGCCCGGATCAAACATTCCAGGGCCGTGGGATAGACCTGCAAGCGATTCCAAATAGGCTGCCAGCGGCTTCGCTCGATGCGCTCATCGCGGCCACGCAGCATGTGCTGGATAGCTACACATCCACCGCGCGTGTGTCCCCCGGTGACCACTATATCGCAGCCGATGGCAACTACGCGACGGCTAGCCAGGCGTTCGATGTGACGCTCAGGTACCAGGTTCCAACAGTGGGACAGGCGGCCGCTATGGGAACTGAGCCATGCGACCCATTCTGCGCTGGATCAGGGATATCGCCGATAAGCGGCGCGGCTGCGGCTGGCCCAGGTGTCCATTGGACGCTGTTTCCGTCCGTCCGCTGGCAATACACCCTGCCCGGTGAGGCGCCTGTCGCCGTGGATGGGGGACCATACAACAGCACGCCGGTAGATATCGCCGCGAACTGGACAGGCGAATGGCAGGTGCATATGGCGCCAACGCTACAGCCCTACACCCTGGAGGATGCCGCAGCCTACGAACTATCCCGGCT
>JAICKD010000647.1 GCA_025928125.1 Ktedonobacterales bacterium | reverse complement strand
GGCAGTGATGTGGTCTATACAACATGTCAAGTATACCATGCAACTACGTTGTACCATACCGAGCCGTTCAAGGCAAGAGGCCACATATGCCTTCTTTCTCTGAACGCTCCTGTGATACAGTGTCTGACAGGGGTTGACACCACTAAGGGAGAAATCAATGGTTCTGGATATCATTCACAGAAACAGCCCTATCCCGATCTATTATCAACTCAAAGAAATCCTGCTCAAAAAGATTCGTACCGGCGAGTGGGCTCCGGGCGAACTCATCCCCTCCGAGCGCGAGTTGTGCGAGACCTATGGCATCAGCCGAATGACCGCCCGCCAGGCTATTTCTGATCTGGTCAACGAAGGTGTATGCTACCGCGAGCAGGGCCGCGGTACCTTCGTCAGCCCGCGAAAGATTCAGCAGCAGCTTCAACATCTTTCTGGGTTTACCGATGATATTCGCGCGCGCGGGCAGCTTCCTGGCACCAAGGTGCTCGTTTCGGCCATGCGGCCCGCGAATGAAACAACTGCTGATCGTCTGCATGTGTCGGTGGGAAGCCCCGTCTTCTGTCTGGAACGACTGCGCCTTGCCGACGACCAGCCGCTGGCCGTCGAGCGGACCCATATTGTCTTCAAGGGTTGCGAACTGCTTGTCGACGAAGACTTCGAGCATAATTCACTCTACCGTACGCTCGCCACCAAGTTTGGCGTGCCGCTGGTCGAGGCTGATCAGGAGCTGGAAGCCGGCCTGGCCAGCGCCGAAGACGCCCAATTGCTCCAGATCGCCATCGGGTCGGCCGTGCTCTACACGCGTAGGACAACGTACACAGAGCGGAACCAGCCCATTGAGTACGCGCGCTCGGTGTATTGCGGCAATAAGTATATCTTCTACACCCACCTCAGACGCGAGCAACTACTCGGCTAGCTGGTGTCCAATGTGCTCTGCTACAGGCATGCGACTGGCACGTTATTCCGTGAACATATATCGAGACGAGGCAAGGAGCGCAGCCAGATGGCAACCAGCGACCACCCCGCCCAGCCTGACCATTCGCTACAACGGCTGGTGACCGAGCAACCCAATGCGGCGAGCGTCGAGATTGACCAGATGACATCGCTAGAGATAGTGCGCATTATGAACGCGGAAGATGCTGTGGTAGCCGCGGCTGTTGCGAAAGAGCTACCGTCGATAGCGGCAGCGGTTGAGGCCATCGCCGCGCGACTGCGGAATGGTGGTCGGCTCATCTATCTCGGCGCGGGAACATCTGGGCGATTGGGCTCCCTGGATGCCATCGAATGTCCACCAACGTTCGGTATCTCGCCCGACCGCATCGTTGGTTGTATCGCGGGTGGCTCGTTTGCGCTCTCGCAGGCTGCCGAAGATTTCGAAGACAGCGCGGAGGCTGGTAGCGCCGATATCGAGCGCCTGAGTGGAGCAAGCGCCGATGTGCTGGTTGGCATCACTGCGAGCGGACGTACACCGTATGTACTTGGCGCGGTGGCCAGCGCACGCCAGCGAGGAATGCTGGTTGTCGGCCTGGCATGCAATCCCACTACGCCGCTGCATGATGCGGTGGACATCATGATCGCGCCTGATGTTGGACCCGAGGTCATCGCGGGATCGACCCGTCTGAAGGCTGGTACCGCGCAGAAGATGGTACTCAATATGCTCAGCACGGCGACGATGGTGCGGCTAGGCAAGACCTTTGGCAATCTGATGGTGGATGTGCGCGCCACCAACGAGAAGTTGCGCGAACGGGCGCTCAGCATTCTCGCACAGGCGACGGGATTGCCGCGTGCTCGCTGCGAGGAAGAACTCGTGGCGTCCAATGGTGAACTGAAGACCGCCATTCTCTCGGTTCGCGCCAACCTGACTCCGGTGGCTGCCAGGGAGCGGATTGCGCGGCATGATGGCGTTCTGCGTGCGGCGCTGGAGGACGCGCAGTGAGCGAAGCCGAGGCGATCCAGCTATTTCTAGGCGTCGACGGTGGCGGCAGTAAGACCCTGGCTGTGATTGTCGACGAGGGGGGACGCGAACGGGGGCGCGGCGTTGCGGGATCCAGCAATCACGAAGTCGTGGGGTTGGAACGGGCGGTCGCCGCGATCCGAGACGCTGTAGGGAAGGCTACCGCCGTTGCCCATACTGATTTCCCGCTGACGGCTGCATGGATTGGAATGGCTGGGATCGATCGTCCGCGAGACACTGCGATGCTCACTCCAGCGGTTCACTCGTTTGCTGGATCGGTTCGGATTACCAACGACGCCGAGCTGGTTCTGAGCGCGTTATCGCATCAGGTCGGTGTTGCGGTCATCTCAGGCACAGGATCGATTGCGCTGGGGCGCGACGCGCAGGGTACTTTGGCGCGCGTGGGCGGATGGGGACATGTTCTTGGCGATGAGGGCAGCGGTTTCGGCATTGGGCGTGAGGCGTTGCAATGCGCGGTACGTGCCGCCGATGGGCGCGGCCCTGCGACCGCATTGCTTGATACTATATTGGGACACTGGCAGCTCCCAGCGCCAGAAGCGCTTCTTGAGCGCGTCTATCCAACCTTTGACAAGACAGCTATCGCCGCGCTGGCGCCGTTGGTATTGGCGCTCGCCCGCGCGGGTGACCCCGTGGCATGTAGGATCGAGGCGCGCGCCGCGAACGAGTTGGCCCTGGCTATCATTGCGGTCACGCGCAGACTCAACTTTGTCGCTGGGCCGCTTCCAGTGGCGTTTGGCGGCGGGGTGCTGATAAACGAGGAGCGGCT
>JAICKD010000133.1 GCA_025928125.1 Ktedonobacterales bacterium | reverse complement strand
GGCCATCGCGCTGTCAGTGGCGAAGCACTTGGCCATCGCGGCATACGGCGTGGCGTGCTCGCCCTCATCCATCTTGAACGCCGCCTGATAGACCAGTAGCCGCGACGCCTCCACCTTCATCGCCATATCCGCCAGCAGAAACTGGATGCCCTCGAACGCGCCAATCGGCTTGCCAAACGCGAGCCGCTCCTGCGCGTAGCGGGTGCTGACATCGAGCGCGGCCTGCGCGACGCCCGTGGCAATCGCGCCAATGTTGATACGCCCGCCGTCGAGCGAGGCTAGCGAAATCTTGAGGCCGTCGCCCTCGCTGCCCAGCAGATGTGACGCGGGTACTCGGCAGTCCTCGAAGATCAGCTCACCGGTTGGGCTGGAGTGCAGCCCCATCTTGCGCTCCAGCTTGCCGATAGAGAAGCCAGGGGTATCTTTCTCGACGATGATCGTGCTGATGCCGCGCGCGCCGCCATCGGGATCGGTGCGCACCATCACCGCGTAGATATCGGCCTGACCGGCGCTGGTCACCCAAAACTTCGTGCCGTTGAGGATATAGTCGTCGCCATCGCGCCGCGCCAGACAGCGGATGCTGGCCGCATCGGAACCCGCGTGCGCCTCACTGAGCGCGAACGCGCCGAGTAGCTCGCCAGCCGCCATCCTGGGCAGCCAGCGCTGGCGCTGCTCATCGTTGCCAAACTTGGCGATCAGCCCACTGACCATGTTGTGGACGGCGAGCCAGACGGCGGTGGACATATCGGCCTGAGCAATCTGCTCGTAGATCAGCGTACCCGTCAGCCGCGAGAGCTGCGCGCCAGCGTACTCCTCCGGGACGAGCGTACCCGCCAGCCCCAGTTCGCCCAGCGCCGGGAAAAGCTCGCGCGGGAAGTGGCTCTCCTCGTCCCACTGCTCGGCGTGCGGGGCGATTTCCTGCTGGGCAAACTTGCGCACCAGATCGCGAATTTCCTGTTGCTCGTCGTCGAGACGTAAGAACATCGGTGTTCTCCATCCTTTCACAGCAATGCATGGCACAGACGCGACATTGCGCCCGCCACGGTTGATCGTATGTTATCTATCCTCCGTGATTGTGGCATGTGAGACGCCGCGAGGGCAACCAGGGCAAACGCCGCTACAGCAACTCACGCAATTCCACCGTCAGCGCCTCGGCCATCTCCGGCCTGCCATGGAACTGCGCGGGCGTGTTTTGTAGCAGGGCGATGCGCCATTCGCCCGCGCGATTGACCGCCACCATCGTCTGTATGGCATTCACCGCTGGATTGATATCCGATTGCCCCGGCGGTACCATCCCGACAACCGCGCGCAGCAGCGCAACATCTGGCGCGAGCAAGCGGATGTCACGAATCTTGGCAACGTAGGTCGCGGTGACGTGGTCGGCGAATATCTGGCCGAGCGTCGCGGCAATCTCATCGCGTCCGCTCATCGGGCTGCCGTCGAAGCCGATGCTCTGCCCCTCGTCGTCGAAGAGCGCGGCGAAGGCGCTGGCGTCGCGCCGATTCCAGCTATCAAGCAGCTGGCGATAGAGCGAGGCAATGGGCGCGTCGCCGGATGCTTCGGATGAATTTGGCTGCGAAGAAGTCATGTCCAGATCCTCCTGCCGTCAGTATAGAACATGCATTCAACCGCCGGACATGCGAAAAGCCCCTTCTCCGGTCTGGAGAAGGGGCCATATGTTCTATATTGCCACCGTTTAGAGGGTCTCGACTGGACCCTCGCCGCTGCCGGTAGGCTGATTGGGCTGGTCGCCCGGCTGCTGCGGCTGCTCTGGCTGTGACGGTTGGCCGCTGGGCCGCTGGCTGACGAACATGAGCAGTTCGCCGCGCACACGGTCAACGATGCCACGAAGCTCTTTCAGCCGCTCAGGGTCGCGGGCGCTAATTATGACCGCCTCGCGCACGAGTCTTGCCACATCACGGCTCTCGTGGGCCAGCGCGCGCAGTTCCGGGGCGGTCTCCCAGCCGAACGGACCCCACGGTCCGCGCCGCTGGTCGCCCCAGTCGCCCCAGTCACCCCGGCGTCCGCGCCCTGGTCGTTCCGGGCGCTCAGGCCGCTCAGGCCGCTCTGGCCGCTCTGGTCGTTCACGATGCCCGTGAGGTCCGTGCGTGCCGAAGCCCGGGCCACCGAATGGGCCGAAGCCGGGACCGCCAAACGGGAAGCCGCTCGAGCGCTCCTGGTACTCGGAGAGCGCCTCTCGGCCCGCATCGGTAATCGTGTAGACTTTCTTCCCTTCGACAACTTCCACGCTGACCCAGCTGCGATCTTCGAGCAACTGGAGCGTGGGATAGATCGCGCCCGCACTGGGGCTATAGAACCCGCCGGAGCGATCCTCCAAATCCTTAATCATCTCGTACCCGTGTTTGGGATGCTCCTGCAACAGGCCGAGCAGCGCATACTTGAGGTCGCCACGCCCGAACATACGGGCGCCACCTCCAAAATTAAATGGTCCTCGTCGCATCATGTGGTGAAATGGCCTTCCAAAAAACGGCCCACCGAAGAATGGTCTGCCAAACGGCCCACGAAATGGCGGGCGGAACGGTCGTGGTCCCCAGTGTCCCCAGTGATAGCCAATCTGTTCATCAATCGTGGGGCGATCCGACCATTCCCAATCACCGTCTGGCCCATCAGAGCCGCCCCAGGCAAATGCCGGGCGATCGTGTGATCCAAACATACTGCCTTCCATACCTTTCATCATGTGCATCATGTGCATCATGTGCATCATGTGCATCATGTGCATCATGTGCATCTCGTCGCGTGAATCACCGCACTGAATTCGCTTGAACTCCCTGCGCCAGTGCCGCTTATCGCTCGTCCTGGTTTAAGATATATCTTATTGTATCGAATATGTCAAGAGATGCTGCAAAAACTCGCGTGATGCGTCTGTAAAGCGCTGCTCAACGCCATATCGCGTCATGTCTAGTGTGCGACGCCGAGATGAAACAGCGATTGGAATGGGGCGAAGCGCAGGCGTAGTGCATTGGAGTCTGAGCGCGTCACGGCTCGAAGCGGTAGCCAACACTCCATACCGTCACGATGCGGTCGCCGAAAGGACCAAGCTTCTTGCGCAGGCGGGTAATGTGGGCGTCGACAACGCGGTCAATCCGGTCGAAATCGTCGGTCCAGAGCTGGCTGAGCAGAAATGAGCGACTGAACGCGCGGTTGGGATAGGTGACGAAGAGCAGCAGGAGATCGAACTCTTTCGGGGTCAGATCGAGGGGAGCATCGTCGAGGGTAGCGCTACGGGCTACAGGGTCAACACGCAGCGGTCCGTGTGCAATGCTGCCTCCCGCTGGCGGCGCGCTCCCTGTCGCCGTGTATGGGAGCGCCGCCCGTGCGTCGAAGGCTATCCGGCGGAGCATGGCGCGCACCCGCGCCAGCAGTTCCTGCGTGCTGAACGGCTTGACCACATAGTCATCCGCGCCAACCTCCAGACCAAGCACGCGATCTACCTCGCTGGCGCGCGCCGTCAGCATCAGAATGGGCATCAGATGCGTCTCACGGATGCGACGACAGACCGCGAGGCCATCCAGGCCGGGCAGCATCCAGTCGAGAATGACCAGTTGCGGCTGCTGGCTCTCGACCAGCGCCAGCGCGGACGGGCCATCGAACGCCTGAGAGACGGTATGCCCCTCGGCCTCGAGGTCGGCCCGCAGGATATCGGAGAGCGCGGCCTCGTCCTCGACGATCAGAATGCGCGCCATCGCCTCTCCTTCCAAAACGTCCCTTCCAAATGCCCTCACCACCATCATTCGGCTGTTTCCTGAACAGTCGGTAGTGTGACAGTGAAACGGCTGCCACCCGCCGGGATGCTTTCGGCCGTCACACTACCCCCCATCGCCTGGATAAGATCGCGCGTGATCGAGAGGCCGAGGCCGAAGCCGCCGGAATGGCGCGCGCGTGACGCATCTGTGCGGTAGAACCGCTCGAAGACACGCGGCAGGTCATCCTCCGCGATGCCGATGCCCGTGTCCGTCACAGCGATCTTCAAGGTATCCGGCTCGTCGCCCAGCGCCACATCGAGCGAGACGATGCCACCCGCGGGCGTATAGGTGATTGCGTTGCGCGCCAGATTCAGGACAACCTGGGCCAGACGCTCGCGGTCAGCCAGCGCCCTGGGCAGGTTATCGGCAACCTGGCGCACCAGCGTGACCTGCCGCTCATGGGCGGCCAGCGGCTCCAGCGCCTGAAAGACCTCCTCGATGACAGTTCCAACGTCTACTGGCTGAATCGTCAACCGCAGGCCGTCGCTATCGGCGCGGGCCAGCATCAGCAGGTCGTCCACCAGCAGGCTCAAGCGCTCGATCTCGTGCTGGGTAGTCGCCAGATAGGCGCGCACCTGTTCGGGCAGATGCTCGCCTCGCAGAATCAGCACCGAATCGATGTGAGCGCGAATCGTCGCGATGGGTGTGCGCAACTCGTGCGATGCATCCAGAATGAGCTGGCGGCGGTCCTTCTCGGCCTCATCCGCCCGCGCTCTGGCGGCCACCGTCGCGGCCCGCGCCTGGGCAAGCTCGATATCTTTGGGATTGATACCCAGCATGTTCCGGGCATACCAGCCCCAGCCAACACCAACGCCATGAAACACATGCAGGACCACCGCGCACAGGACAACGCCCACAGGAATCAGCAGGAAGGTAAAACCGAGCGCCTGCACGCTGTAGCCGACGCTGGAAACCACCTGCTGCGAGTACCAGATGGCAAAGTCGCCGAAGAAGTACCCGTGTGTCGAAAAGAAGGTTCCCACCCTATACCAGTCTACGTTGAGCGTGGCGAGATAGGTCAGCGGCGCTAACAGAAAGGCGAGCGCAATGAAGAGCAGCGCCGTCGTCAGCACGAACGCGAAAAGGCCCAAAAGGATGCGGCTGGCAAGATAGACCAGACTCTTCCAGGTGACGGGATTGAGCAGGTGCGCCTTGAAGCGGTCCCAGACCGTCGCGCCGTTGGGCAGAGGCTTCGCCATCGGCGTAAACCGCACGCCGAGCAGCGCCTGCGCCAACCCGCGCTCGACGAGGCTGAGTGGCCACGCGAATGCCAGGAATAGGATCGGCGCAAACAGGGGTAGCGTACCCATGGAGAACTCGAGAATCTGCACGAAGAAAAACACATAGAGATAGGCAATCGCGGGCGATAGCAGAAGATACAGCAGCGCGCGATACCCATAGCCACGGCGCAGGATACCGAAAAATGGCCGCTCTGGCCTGCCTGCCTCGATGGACGCTGTCACACTCGCCATGACTACCACCTCCCGCTGCCCAACGTACGGCTTTCACATCACGGTACACATGCCTTCCACGCAGGCTAGCATAGCAGCAGAGTGTGACGGAAGTATGCGCTTGGTGTTGCGGAAGGATAACGCTACAGTCCGTACTCGTCGTAATGCGAGAGGGCTGGAAGCGGCTATTTCTTGCCTTCCAGTTCGCCCACGCCTTTCGCCACCTCCTGTTCGGCGTCGCGCACGGCGACAATCGCCTCGCCCACTAGCACGGTCATGCCCACGGCGTAAGCGGCAAGCACCGCGATCACAATGGCCGCCGCGATGGTCAGCGTCGTCGGCGGCCAGGTGTTGGTAACCAGGAAGGAGATGAGCAGCGCCAGACCAGCGCCGATGATGGCGGAGAGCAGCGAGGAGAAGATGATGCGGAAAAATGCGCGGAAGAAGAATTTGATCACATTCCCGATGATACCCATAGTGACTCGCCCCTTTCAACGCCTGGCCTCGCGCATCGCTCACATGGCGCGCGAATAACCAGCCAGCCGCGTACCTGCCACTATACGCCTGTTTGCGGCTGTGGTGAAGGGGGCGAAACGAGACAACGCTACTTGGCAGGATACTCCATCGGCAGTCCAGCAGACTCCCACATCTCGGTGCCGCCATCCACATTAATGGCCTGTGTATAGCCCTGGCGCATCAAATAGCGCACAACATCCGCGCTGCGCGAGCCGTGCTCGCAAATCACCAGCACCTCCCGGTCCTGGGGTACCTCGGCGATACGGGCGACGAACTCGCTCATAGGGATGTTCACGGCGCCTTGCGCGTGGCGCGGCACGAACTCGTACGGCTCGCGCACGTCGAGCAGGATGGCGGTAGTCTCAGGCTCAGCCAGATGGCTGGCGGCCTCGCGCACCGTCATTTCGGGCAGCGATGCGTCTGGAAACGGTCGAAATGTCACTTGTGAATTCTCCTGTGAATTCTCCATTGAAGCGGTCTTGCGTTCTCTTGCGCATGCCATGCGCTGACTATCTCTATCTCTCATACTAACATGCCATGGCGCACAGATTCTCCAAGCTTCCGACGTTCTTTCAGCTTGCCCTCAGCCTGGTCTCAGGGAGGCTGGGTATAGTCTCGGCATCGAACCTGCGAATGTCGGTGGAGACCGCGCCGGGGTACGCGGCCAACATGAGAAGGGATCGAGCATGGATTCCAGACAGGCGCTGATGTTGCTGGTGGTGACGGCGGGCGCGTTCATCGTGCCGATTGTGAGCGAGCGTATTGGTTGGTTTACCGCACCCTGCGAGATGGTCTACGGAATTCTGGCGGCCAACCTGCTCCCCTGGATGCACGATCCCGGCATTTTCATCACGACACTGGCGCAGTTTGGCTTTCTGCTGCTGATGTTCCTGGCTGGACTCGAAATCGACTTTACGATGCTGCGCAGGCGTGGCTCCTCAATGCTCCTCCGCGCCGGGTGCGCCGCGCTCGGATTGCAGGCGTTGGTGCTGGCGGTGGGCATCTATCTGCGCCTGCCATCCATCTACATTCTGCTGCTGGGAGCCGTCTCGATCAGCCTGTTGCTGGTGGTGCTCAAGGAACTGCAACTGGCGCAGAGCAACTTCGGCCAGACCATCCTGATTGTGGGCGCGCTGGGCGAATTCCTGACGATTCTCGAAGTGACGACCTACGACCTCGTCAGCCGCTTCGGCGTGGGGCTGCCACTGGCGCTGGCGGCGCTCAAGCTGGCGGCGCTGCTCTTCGTCGGCTATCTCGTCCTCCGCTGGCTCAATACCTCCGTCGCAAGTTCGCCCGGACGGTTCATGCGGCTCTTCCACGCGCGCGACACGGCGGAGTTGGGTGTGCGCGCCGCCCTCGCGTTCATGCTGATGTTCGCGGCGATTGCGGTGCTGCTCGAGGTCGAGCAGATCCTGGCGGCGTTCATTGCCGGCGCGGTGTGCAGCTTCGCGTTTCGCGGACACAATACCGTCGGGCGCAAGCTCAGCACGATGGGGCAGGGATTCTTTATCCCGCTCTTCTTCATCTCCGTCGGAATGAGTCTCCACGTGAGCGTCCTCATGAACGGCGAGACGCTGCTGCTGATCGGCGGGCTGCTGGCGGGGTTACTCCTGCTGCGGCTGCTGGCGACGCCACTGCTGCTCTTCGCGGGCGTCTCCTGGCGCTCGACTACTGGCGCGGTGCTGCTGTTGAGCGCGCCCCTGACGCTGATCGTCGCGATTGCGCAGGTCGGCATCAATCTGAAGCAGCTTCAGCCGACAACCTATGGCGCGGTGCTGGCGGTGGCCATCCTCAGCTCGGTGATCTTCCCGCTGCTGGGACGCCCCATGCTACGCCACGAGATGAACCCAGCCCGGCGCGGACGCATCCGCCAGGT
>JAICKD010000881.1 GCA_025928125.1 Ktedonobacterales bacterium | reverse complement strand
CCGGCACATAGACCTGCACGTCGTAGATGGCGTTCTCCAGGATGTAGCTGAAGCCATCCGCCTGCTGTGGATCGGTCAGTGGCACCACCGGCACGACGGCATAGGCGTTGCCTTCGGGGCGAGTCAGCAGCGCCGGGACCGGCAGGCCGCGCTCGCTCAGATGCCGCATGAACGCATGCCGGGCGACGATATCGCGCTCCGAGAGGCTCATCGGCTGGCAGCGCACCACCACCGGCGACTGCACGATTGGCGACTGCATCACCACCTCGACGATGGGGTGCGCGACGGGGGCCGCGGCGGAGAGTCGGTCGGTCGCGGCGGCGGTAAAGCCGATGATGTTCCAGAGCTCCGGCCGGTAGCCCCAATACTGGAGTACCGTGGCGATTTCGTAGCGCGCCCGGTCCACATACTCTTCAGGAGGATGGATTTTCGCCATGCGCAATGGCGAGATGTTGCGGAGGCCAACCAGCGGCGGCAGCGTATCCCCAGCATCTCCGACATACCCGGCATTGGGCGGCGGGACATCAGACGACAACGAATCCGGTACCATGGCTTGCCCCCTTCTGTGCGGCGATGTCTCAGAGAGGAAGGTAGCGGCTCTGCGAGCAGCGTTTGCGATGTGTTCTCAGCATATGCGGCGTAGGCGCAGGTTCGCAAGGGCGTCTCGCGCATCCCCGCAGCCTTGTTCTCCCGCACACATCATGCCCGGTCGCCATCTCTCGCGCTATGACATTCATCGCACCGGGTATCGCAACAGACAAATGGGCCATTCGCCCGACAGCGTCGCCTTGTCACAAACTCCCTATCAGTCGCGGGTCGCGCGCACTATCACCGCTTCACCTGCTTTAACCGCGTCGGCGCATCGGCACGTACACTGAATGGACTCAAGTGGACTATCGTTGGCACGCTGTTGGCAAGGATAGCCCTGAAGGATAGCTCGAAATGGATGATTGCTTGTAATAAGGAGACTCGAATACTGTGGCGATCATTCAGGTAGACGCGCCGAGGACTGGCGCCAGCCTGCCCGGAAAACCTCACCTCTCGCGGCGCGAATTGCTGGGGCTGAGCCTCCCCTGGTTCGGGCTCAACTTCCAGTTCGCGGCGCTGCTGCCCGTCGTGATTCCAGCGCAGATTCTGCTCTTTGTGGCCCCTGGCTCGGCGGGCAACGCGCAACAGGCGCTCTTTCTCGGCGCGATGGCGGCGCTGGGCGCGGTGACGGCGCTCATCCTCCAGCCGACCATCGGCGCGCTCTCTGATCGCACGCGCACACGCTTCGGGCGGCGGCGGCCGTTCATGCTCGTGGGCGCCGTTGGTCTGTTGGTTGGCCTGGCGCTGCTGGCGCTCTCACATGCCCTTGCCCTCTTCATCGGTGGACTGTTCATCGTGCTCATCGCCAACACCATCAGCTCGACCGCATCGCAGGGGCTGGTTCCCGATTGCGTGCCAATGCACCAGCGCGGGACCGCCTCTGGCTTCGTCGGGCTGATGACACTGCTCGGTACCGTTGGCAGCCT
>JAICKD010000252.1 GCA_025928125.1 Ktedonobacterales bacterium | reverse complement strand
GGAGTAACTGTGGTGGGCCAATTCGGGTTATCCTATTGTCCATGCAGCGCGAGATTGCTTCAATTGAACCCAACGGCGGCAGACTGGGCTGCTCAAGGAGGCGCCCAGGTGGCGCCACTGGAGGTGAAGCATGGCCCGCAAGATTGGACTGGTGGCGGCCTCGAAACGTCGGCGCGGAGGCATTGCCCGCGCACACGAGCAGTTCGACCCCTCGCCCGTGTTTCGTCGTGCGCGCGACTTCTGTGACCGCTCATACAGCGAGTGGTATGTGTTGAGTACGCTGTACCTGTTGGCGCCACCACAGCAAGTGATCGGCGCAGACGAGCCTGCTCTCTATCTGCTCAGTGCGGCTGAGCGCATGGCCTGGGCAGAGGCAGTGGCAAGGCAGTTGCGCGCGCGTATCGCTCGGAGCGCGGAGCCGCTCGCCTTCGTCCTCTATGCCAGTCAGTTCTATGCTGAGCTTCTGGTGCGCGCTGCACCCGACCTCGTATTTGAGATGCCTCTCAAAGGCATGTCATTCGTCGAGCGATTACATTGGTATGATGACCGGCTGCGCACTCAGCCGCGTGTCCTCGCTGGGTCATCACGGGCGTAACACAGATCACTCGCCACCGGGCCACTGCGAATAGCCTAAAAAGGCCCCTTGGCAACTTCCCCCCCCGCCCGGTAAAATACCTTCGCCTGTGGTGACGGGGTGGTACCGCGCCGCGGCGAAAGGGACATATCCATGCCTGTTGTGACGAGCATCATCAACCTCAAGGGTGGGGTTGGCAAGACGACGATAACCCTCGCGCTGGCGCACTTCCTGGCAATCGAGCATCAGAAGCGCGTGCTGGTGATTGATCTTGACCCGCAGACCAACGCGACCGTGAGCCTGATCCCCGAGCTCGAATGGAAGGCCCGCGACGAATCAGGTCGCACGCTCTTTCAGCTTTTTACCGATCTGGTCAAAGGCAGCAAGCGGTTCCACGCCGACGAGGCGATCGTGCGCGATGTCTCCAATATCGGCGGTGGCGTGGCTGGACTTGATCTGCTGCCCTCAAGTCTGGGGCTCATCAAGATACAGGACCGCGTCACCCAGTTGACCGACTTCGAGCATTTTTCGCGCGGGCCGATCTATGGGCTGCGCGAGGCGCTCAGCGACTTCCTCCCGTACTACGATCATGTGCTGATTGACTGCCCGCCTTCGCTTGGCATTGTCACCCTCAACGGGCTGGCCATCTCGAATACATACCTGATTCCCGTCGTGCCTGATATTCTCTCCGTGCTGGGTATTCCGCCGATTCTCGACCGGATCGACCACTTCGCCTCATCCACGCGGCACAACATTCGCGCGCTTGGCATCGTCATCTCCAAGATCCGTTCGCAGACGATTCTGCACAACGAGATGGTGCAACGCCTGCGCGACGACTTTCTCGACCGGCGCTTCCCGCTGGTCTTCGATACGATGATTCCCGAATCGACCAGGATTGCTGAGGCTGCCGATGTGATGGCCCCGATTCATACACTCCAGCAGAAGTATGGTGGCGGGTCGTATGAGTATTTATCGGAGCTGACGAGGGAGTACCTGACCCATGTCGCGCGGTAAGCCGACACCTGGCCGCGATGATGCCGAGGCCGCCGCCAGACTGCTGCGGGAGCTGGCTGAGCGGGCGGAGCGCGATCCTGCCTTCGGCATACAGCTTGCCGAGGCCGTCCGCTCTAGCGGTCTGCTCGATACTACGCCGCAGCAGCCATCGGCGTCAGCGTCGCCACGCAAGAAGCCAGCCAGTGGCGCAAAGCGTCCAACCGCTGCGACCGCCGGGCCTCCTGACCCGTTCCAGGTTCTTCGCAAGGATGGTGAAGATGGCTTACGCGCTCAGCTGGCGCAATTGGATATCGCGGCGCTGCGCCAGATTGTGCGCGCGCATCGGCTCGACCCCGCGCGAATCTCCGCCCGCTGGACCGCAACCGACCGAGTCATTATGCTGATCGTGGAGCAGGTGCGCGCGCGAGCCAACCACGGACGCGCCTTCGAGCGTCTATGAACGGCTACACCAGCTATACCAGTGTCGGGATGCGCTCGGCAGGTTGGGGATTGGCCTCTGCGGCAGGCGCAAGAACCGGAACGACCACTGGATCGCGTTCCCCGGATGTCGGGGGCTGTGAGCCACTTTGGCGGTGGCGGCGCACAAGGAACGGGCGCTCGACGAGCTGATACGAGAGATACGAGACAAGAAACGCTCCAGCAATCGCCAGCACTAGCGATACGCCAGCGAAGAGCGGCACGTTGCCGTGAATTATTGGCAAATGCCACAGATAGAGGCTATATGAGAACAGGCCAATAATGCGTATGGGCGATACTTCAAAGAGATACCGAACCCACCGCCCGCCCCAGAGAACCGCCAGCACCAGCCCGCCAAACCCCAGGCCCACCAGCAGCGGATAGCCGATCACATCGGCGCCCCAATGCGCCCCAGGCGTGACCATCAGCCCCGCCAGATCGACGTGGGGAATCGCTAGCGCCATACATACGCCAGCGCCCACCAGCGCGACTAGACCGAGCTGGCGCAACCGTTCTGTTGAGAGCATGCGGCGTTCGATGGTGATGGCGTACAGCAACGCGCAGAGCATGCCGACCGCAAACACTTCCAGGTACTTTCCCTGCATGCCCATAGTCGCCAGGACGAAGATCCCAGCAGGCGAATCGGTAAGCGTCGCATTCGCGGGCAGCGATGCTATGACTATCGAGTCAGCTGTCCGTAAGGTCAGCGCGCCAACGATCAGCAGGCCAATGCCAACCGCGATGCGCCATGCGGAGTGGCGTCTGCCACAGACCCATGAGACAATCAGCGCGAGCAGCGGCAGCAGCAGATAGAATTGTGCCTCCACCGCGAGCGTCCAGAATGGTCCGTCGTAGTCGCGGTTGAACTGGGGGAAGGAATCGTGTATGAGGAAGATATGCGCCGTGACATCGCCGAGGCTGAATGGCACATGCTGCACGTAGAATTTGAGCGCGACCATGATCGCCAGACAGACCCAGTAGGCGGGCAGGATGCGCAGCGCGCGACGGCGGTAAAAGCGGCGGGCGGAAGGTAGTTGCTGGCCGTCGAGCATGGCGCGCGCGTAGGGCAGAAAGAGCAGAAAGCCCGACAGCACGAAGAACAGATGGACACCTGTTGAGAGATAATACCAGGTATGATTGATCGCCTGGCTCAGCGGCGTGTACTCGAGTTGCAGAAAGAGCATGACGTGGAAGAGAACGATACTCATCGCGGCCACCGCCCGCAGCCCGTCGAGCGCCCGAATCTCCTTTGGACCATTGTCCATCGGCCTCACCAGCGTAAGAATGCGCGAGCGAGATGATGGTGACGACGCTGCGGAGACGAGATCCTTCAACGACAAAATTGAGTACTCCTTGCTGCCAGTGGTGTGATCGATATTCCTACTAGACTAAGGGTAACGTGCTGTTTTATGGTGCGCATCCTGGCGCAGTATTTGCAAGCTGCGCGCCACTAAATAGCCACGTCTCTCGCGCGATGTACAGCGTGTAATCGCGGACGAACGTAGCCGCCGCCCGCGAATTTTCCGTTACCTATGCCCTGATTCTCTGCGTCTTAACACGTATCTACGTGACTTCCAGCACCGGACATGAACGATGCCAACTGCCCGGTGGAAGATTACGCGAAGTGTTTGTTAAGGAGTCCACACGCTATGGGGATATTGGTGCGGGACAAGGTGGATGTCCCACCCTCGGTTGAGCGTACATCGCAGCCCGAAGAGCGCATTGCCTGGGAATATCTGGTTGTTCAGGCTGCCGTCATATGGCTGGTGAGTCGGCTGGCGCTGGTCAGCTTCACGTTCTTCTCCCTGGTCCTCACCTATCGAGAAGGCACATCGCGCGCATCGATGCTCGATGCGTGGTTTCGCTACGACGCGATCAACTATGTCAATATTGCGGCCCAAGGATACATGACCCCCAAAGACTCTGCCTTCTTTCCGCTCTATCCCATCCTGATCTATTTTGGCTCATTCATCGTTGGAAACACAGTTCTGGTCGCAGTGATTATAAGTAATCTAGGCACGCTCGCGGCTTGCATTGGGCTGGCGCGGCTCTCAGTGGATGAAGGCGGCGGTGAGCATACCGCACGATTGAGCGTGCTGGCGCTGTTGAGTTGGCCGCTGGGATTCTTTCTGGCCGCTGGCTATACGGAAGGCATCTTCCTGGCGTTTGCTGTCTGGTGTCTGTGGAGTATGCGTCGCGGACATTTGGGCCGCAAATACTGGTATATTGCCGCTCTATGCGCCTTCTTTGGTACGCTCACGCGCTCCACAGGAGCGATTCTGTTTCTGCCGCTGCTCTATGAGTTTGCGCGTCAGCACGGGTGGGTGGAGCAACTCCGCAAGCGTACCTTCGCATTCCGTCTCGACCGCAGAGATGTTCCTCCGCTTGTGGCGGTCATTGCGGCGGTACCGCTGGCGTTTGGCCTCTTCAGTGGCTTTTGTTTGCTCCGCTATGGAGATTTGCTAATGTGGGTACACATTCAGATTCAGTGGGATCGCGTCTCGATGCCGATCTGGGAGTCCATTTGGAAGACGGTTCGCTACCACCTGAGCTTCCTGCCGTTGAGTTACTTTCAGGGCCACACCCTGATCGACAGCCTGCCATTTCTGGTGATCGTCATTGTCGCCATCATTGGCCTGCGCAGACTCCCCTTGTCTTTCACTCTCTACATGGCCGGGCTGATCTTTCTCATCCTCTCCAGCCCGCGCGAAATAGCCGACAACGCTGTCTACCTCGTTTCGGCCGGCCGATTCTCACTTGCAGCGCTGCCAGCCTTCCTGTTGATCGGCAAGTGGTCAGAACGTCTACCAGGTGTGGCGACGTTCTTCACCTATGGAGGCGTCTTGCTCCAGGCGGCATTCCTGGCATTCTTCATTACGGGCGGTCTGCTCATTTGAAGATGGCTATTGGCAGTAATGTCGGTGATGGCAGTGATGCCCCGTGCCATATGTGGTCTCACAATGCCGCTTGAAGCTGTCAGTGTCCGGGGATCGCGTAGAGCAGGGTAACGACGAGCACAGCGTAGACGATCACGGCGCCCAGGATTTGCCGGTCGCGCCAGAGCACTTCGTCTGGCTGGTCGCCCTCAGCGCGAGCATACATCAGGTAGAGGTAGCGGAAGGTTCCGAAGAGGATCACGGGGATCGTCAGCATGAGATCGTGATTGCTGTTCTCGCCCTGGAAGGTATAGAGGCAGTAGGTGAGCAGCATAGCCGTGACGACGATCCCAATGAGTTGGTCTAGCAGCCCGAGGGAGTACTGGCGTAGGTTCTGGCGATGGATGGCCGCCTGATCATTCAGACGAATCAGTTCCGAACGCCGTTTGCCCAGCGCCAGGAAGAGGGCAAGGAAGGTCATGCAGATATAGAACCAGGTTGATATTGGCACAGGGATGACGAATGCTCCAGCGAGTGCGCGCAGCACAAATCCAGCGGCGATGATGAAGACGTCCCAGATTACCAGGTGTTTGAGCCAGATTGAGTATGCGAGATTGATTGCTACGTATCCTACCATTGTCAGCGCGAAAAGGAACTGGCTTCCACCCCATCGACGGTAGGGGTCCGTGAGATCGGGTGGCGCGGTAAGCGTAAGGAACACGACCAACCCAGCGGCAACCGTCAGGCAGAGAGTGAGGGTGATCGCCGCGCCTCGGAGCGAGAGCCGTCCCGAGGCGATGGGACGAAGCCGTTTGCGCGGATGCATCCGGTCGCGTTCGCGGTCGGCCAGGTCGTTGATGATGTACACCGCGCTCGACGCGAAACAAAAAG